>NZ_BAAJAO010000028.1:0-24325 GCF_057554405.1 Rosettibacter sp. KY25
GTAGGAGAAACCAGAATGTTTTCACCAGTTAATTTATTTTTCTCAATCATGTAATCCATTAATTTTGCAGCATTGAAGCCAGCAGCTTCTACATTCAATGCAATGCTTGAAAGAGGAGGGTCACCCAGTTCACAAACCATAGGGTCATTATCAACTCCAATTACAGCTACATCATCAGGAATTTTTATATTCATCAATTTGCAAACCTCGAGAATATGCTGACCACGGTCGTCATTGCATGCAAAAATACCAATAGGTTTAGGAAGTGATTTTATCCAGTTGATTAAATGCTTTTGTTCATTTTTCCAGTAAATTTTTTTGCCCTTTGGAGAGACATAGTTATAAGTTTTATAGCCAGCTTCGTTAATAAATTTATTGAAATAAAATTTTCTTCCTTCGGACCAATCATATTCATCAAATCCACAGAAAGCAAAATTTTTCAAACCTTTTTCGAGGAAATGTTCGGATGCCATTTTTGCGATTGCATAAGAATCAGTTTTAATAACAGGAACATCTTTTGGATATTTTGAATCATGAATTGCAAGGATGGTTGGTTTCTTCAATTTGAGAAGATCTTTAGAGATTAATGTATCTCTCATTATTATTCCATCAGGATTCCAATTTGTAAGATGAGGAATAGAAGATTTTAAATCTATCGGCTCTTTGTAAAATGACCATGGTCCATGCAATTTTGCATATTGAGTTATGCCAATAATCAAATGTCTTCCAAATGCACGAGATGTTTCAAGCAACAATACAATTTTTTTCATCTTCTAATCAGAGCATTTGATTTTTTTACACTTAATTTCAAGTGTACTGCTTTTTAAAAATTCAGACTCTGCTTTGATTCTAATAATTCCTTCTTTGTCTTTCATACTTCTTACAATAACTAATGCTAAACCATTAAATGCGCGGCGCTGATGAGAAGGGAAAGGAGTAAAGTCTGCAGGATTTCCGTTATCAGTTGCAATTATTTCACCAGGTCCTTCAATACTGAATTTTATAAGATTATCTTCAAGTGGGCAAACATTTTCTTTATCATCTTCAATTTTAACAGTGATGAAAGCTAAATCTTTACCATCTGCTTTAATAATTTTATCATCCGTTTCCATTTTTAACTGAACAGGTGCACCTGCAGTTCGAACAATATCTTCTGCCCAGAGTTTTCCATTTTTATAAGCAACTACTTTTAGTTCACCAGGTTCATAAACTGCATCATCCCATCTTATACGGTATTCATATTGAGCTTTCTTCTTTCTTCCTAATGATTTTCCATTTAAAAATAATTCTGCTTCATCTCCCGAAGTGAATACATGAACGGGGATAATTTTTCCTGTGCTGTCTTTCCAATTCCAATGAGGCAGAATGTGAGCCATTGGAATTTCCGGACGCCAATAGGATTGATATAAATAAAATCTGTCTTTCTTAAATCCTGCTAAATCTATAATTCCAAAATATGAACTGCGTGCAGAGTAATAGGGAGTAGGCTCGCCAAGATAATCCCATCCGCTCCATACAAATCCACCGGCAACAAATGGATTTTTATCGAGTGTTGCAAATACTTTATCTGCAGAAGAACCAAATGGAGCAGTATACAATTCATAAGCACTCACATACAAATTTTTTGGGTCACCACCCGATCCATCTTTTACTGGTGCACTGATACTTTTTGTGACAGGTAAGAGATATGTACCACGACTGCTTACTGCTGCAGCATTTTCGCTGCTTAGAATCAATTTATCTGGAAAAGCTTTATGAAATGCTGAATATAATGGCGGTGTTTTAATTCCTTGAAGGTCTTTGTATTCCTCTGCATCACGAATGCCTTCCCCCTGATAATTAAGGCTGATAACATCAAACACTTTTGGAAAAGGCATATCTGGTTTTGCATAATTCATCGATGCTGTTGTGGGTCTTGTTGGGTCTTCTTCTTTTGCAATATCATTTAATCTTTTTCCAATTGCAGCTCCGTTTTCACCTGTGTATTGCTCTCCAACTTCATTACCAAGCGACCACATTATAACTGAAGGATGATTTCTATCGCGACGAATGAATGCTCTTAAATCCTGTTCATGCCATTCTGGGAATATGAGATGAAAATCAAGTGGAGTTTTTTTTCTTTCCCAAACATCAAATATTTCATCAACAACAAGAAATCCAAGACTATCAGTCAATTCAAGAAATTCTGGAGCTGGAGGATTATGTGCAGTTCTAATTGCATTACAACCCATTTCTCTTAATAATTTTAATTGACGTAATGCTGCTTTTAAGTTAAAAGCTGCGCCTAATGCACCTAAATCATGATGCAGATTTACACCTTTGATTTCGATTCGTTCACCATTTACAAAAATTCCACTATCAGGATTAAATTTGATTGAACGAATTCCAAATTTTGTTTCGTATTTATCAACAAGTTTATTTTCAACAAATAATTTTGTAATTGCAACATAAAGATTTGGAAATTGAGTTGGCGGTGGTCCCCATAGTTTCGGATTTTTAATTGTAATGGAAGATTCAATTTTTGTTTTTTTCTGTTTTATGATTGTTGTTTCAACAGGTTTAAGTTCTGCAACCTTTTTCTTCTTTTTACCTTCGAGTGAAAAAATTTCTGTTATTACTTTTACGTTTTCATTCTTTTTGGAATGATTATTTATGATAATCTCAATATTAACATCTGCAGAATTATTTGTTATGTTTTTTGTTGTGATGAATGTTCCCCAGTTAGCTACATGAATTGAATTAGTTTTTATTAACCAGACGTTTCGATAAATACCTCCACCAGGATACCATCTTGATGAAGCTGGAGGATTATCAAGTCTAATCGCCAATTGATTATCTTCACCAAATTTGATGTAAGGTGTAAGATTAAGATACCAAGAAGCATAACCATAGGGCCAACCTCCAACAAGATGACCATTTAACCAAACCATTGCATAAGACATCGCTCCTTCAATTTCAAGATAGATACATTTGTTAGAGTCTTCTTTGGGGATAAAAATTTTTTTTCTATACCATGCTACACCTGGACTCGGAAGTCTTCCCATTCCACCGCCAACTTCTTTATCATTATTTTTCAGAAATGGTCCCTTTATTGCCCAATCGTGTGGTAAATTAATTATCTCCCACTTGCTGTCATCATAATTAAGTTTTACAAAAGGGAAATTTTCCCCCGGATTACCTTTTGGACGTATATAATGTTTGGAAGAATCTTTTATGAATTCATTACCAGTGGGAAGTATCCATGGTTTCAATACAAATTTATTTGTTGATATTTTTTCTGCTTCTGTTGGTTCAGCATCAGCAGGCTTGCCATCTTGATTTTCTTTTAACTCAGGACGAACATCATAGATTAAACTATCGGCTTCTTCAATTGAATTATATTTATAAAAGCGCCATCCTTCGTTAATTAAAATTTTTTCTCTAGTATTTCTTGATCCTTTATTGCTTTTATTAATGGCAAGAATACTCACATTAAAAATCGATGCAATTATAAATATTAATATTCCTGTTCTTAACAATCTAATTATTTCATATATATTCATTATTTTTCCGATATATTTTATCTCTATGTTCATAAATAATTTCCTTTATGTTGCTTTTCTATACGATACATGCTAATAATAAATTATTTTGTTTGGTAATTCAACAACTATTCTAAAATTATTTTGTATTACTGCATATTAAAATTTTTTAATGAAGATTATTGACTTTGAAAATGAAATTACAGTTTGTATTACTTTTTAATAATCTCTGCTTTAATTTGAGTAAATGAGTGAGCAGGGAATGTAAATGAAATTTTATTGCCACTAATTTTTATTTCTTTTGTTGCTGGAATGTATTCTTCTTTCTTTTCGAATGTAAAAGTTTCATCGAGTGAATTGGAATTAATTATTTTAGCTTCAGCTTTTCCAGCGAATGAATATGCAGTGTTAATTATATCTGCAGTTATTGAATTGTCTTTGTGACGATTAACAACATTAATATAAACTGTATTTGTTTCTTCAGAATAAACAGTTGTAACATCAAGGAAAGGAATGCCTTTGTATTTTTCTGTATTAAATGTATCACATTCAATATAGGTATCAACAGATTTTCCGCGACAATTATTTGAAAATAATTTATAAATATAAAACAGAGGTGTTTTGAATGTGCCCTTTTCTTTGTCTTCTTGAAGCAGAGAAGTAAGAAGAGTAAAATTTGCCATTTTAACTATATTTGCATTACGAATAAAAGAATTGAAACATTGTGCTATAGGTAATACGGAAAGGAAATTTCTTCCCAGTATACCCCATTCATCAACTGCAATATAGATGGGTTTTTTGAAATCTTTCATTACACTGGCGGAATAAATCAGCGAGGATGTAACTTTTATTTTTTCTTCAAAATCGAGTGCACTTTGACCCATAAAAGTATAATAATCATCAGACCTTTCCCAATATCTATGGATTGAAATATAATCGACAATATCACCCAAACCTGTTAGAACTTTCCAGTTCCAATCAACCCATTTTCCTGTTGATTCATAATACGATGAGCCTGATGCAACAAGTTTAATTGATTTATCAACTGAGCGCATTGCCTTAGCTGCTTCGCGTGCTATTTTAACATAATCATCTGCATTTTTATAACCGAGTTCCCAGGGTTCTCCATCAACTTCATTTCCTAAATCCCAAATTTTTACATTGTATGGTTGAGGATGACCATTTTTTGCTCGTAAATCTGAATAATATGTTCCACTTTTATAATTGCAATATTCTACCCAATAGACAGCATCCATAATATTACCTAGACCCAAATTAACACATATTACATTTTCACTTCCGATTGATTTGTTAAGAGCAATCCATTCATCAGTTCCTACCTGATTTGTTTCTAATCCTCCCCACGCTAAGTTAATTCTTGTGGGTCGCTGATTCTTTGGACCTATACCATCTTTCCAATCGTATCCCATCACAAAGTTTCCGCCAGGCCAACGCATATTGGTAATTTTCAATTCTTTCATTGCATCGATATAATCTTTCCTGAACCCATTTTCATCAGCAAGAGGGGAGAGAGGATTATATAATGTTCCATAAAGTGTACTAAAAAATGCAGTATCACTTAATCCCATTCGAGCTCCTGAAAAATTAATCGGCTCCATAAATACACCGTAAATTTTAGGGTCAATCTCTCCAATAGTTCGATCAATGTCGATTTTAATTTTAGCCCTCTGTGCAAATAAAATGATGGGCAGTAAAAATGTTAATAGAAAAAATATTTTTTTCATATCATCCTCATGATTTAATTATAAAAAAATCTTATGTATAAAAAATGTTTATATTCTTAGCATATAATTTCTATTTATTCAAAACTTATCCAGTCGATTTCAACTTTTTCATTTTCACTTGATACTACAATAATATTGTGTATACCTTGTTTTATCCCATTTACTCTAGATTTTACGATTTGCCATTCTTTACTTGGTGAAATAGTTATCTTTGCTATTGAAGGGTTTTTGATATTATCTAATTTAATTTTGAGAAGCCCGCCTTTTTCTGAACAAGCATTCATGACAATGGTGGTAAACTTTGCTTTCCCAAAATCAACACTATTATATTTCACCCACGCACCTTTCTTTGTAAAAACTGTTTTCCAACCTTTGAAAGTATTTGATGTATCTAAATAGACAACCTCAACACCTTCGTTACTAATTTCGTTGTATCGATCAATCTCTACTTTCTTTGAAGCATTTGTGATACCAACACCTCTATAAGTTGGTCTTACTTTGCGGATTGTTCCATCTTCATTGAAAAAGAGGCTATCGATGCAAAATGATCTATTTTTATCAAAGTGTGGAGACAAAGAATTATTATGATAGAACAAATACCATTGACCTTTGAATTCAATAATAGAATGATGATTTGTCCAGCAAGTAGGTGACTCGTCCATAATAACTCCAGCCATCTTAAATGGCCCCATTGGATGAGGTCCCATTGCATACTCAAGTCGTTCTCTTTCATTTTCAACGTGAGGAAAAGTTAAGTAATAAATTCCATTTCTCTCAAATACCCATGGTCCTTCTTTTAAACCCTTTTCCGGCAAGTTCGATATAATTTGAGGTTCTGAATCCAGCTCAATCATGTTGTCCTTCAATTTTGCAACATAGATGTGCCTCAACGACCAATAAAGATATGCTTGGCCATCTTTATCTATGAAAACATTTGGATCAATGCCCCTTACTCCTTTGATTGGTTCTGGCAAAGGTGTATAGGGTCCCTCAGGTTTATCTGCTATTGCTACACCAATCGAAAAGAGCTTTCTACCTGCTGAATCTGGTTTATTACTAATTGCTGGGAAGTAGAAATAGTATTTTCCGTTTCGTTCAATACAATCTGGTGCCCACATACTGTATGCGTTGCTATCGACCCAAGGAACATTATATTGGGATACAATCACTCCATGGTCAACCCAATCCACAAGATTGTCAGAAGAGAACACATGATAATCTTCCATGCAAAACCAATCTTTGCGAAGATTTTTACCCTCCGGGGCAGGAATATCATGAGAAGGGAATACATATACTTTTCCATTGAAAACCCTTGCAGATGGATCTGCAGTAAATTGATTACTAATGATTGTATTTTGTGCTTGTATTTTGATATTAATTACTATTAAAAAGAGCAATAATCTTTTCAATCATTCTCCTCTGATTAATGAAGAATTATAATCATAAAGAAAATATAGCTGTTAATAAAATCATTATAGTCATTAAATATACTTTCTAAACTATTGTATCTTTATTCTTGCTACTTTCAAATCTTTTGTGCTTGAACTGCTACCATAGTAAATTTCATACTCACCATTTGTTACAGTCATACTTCGAGTTTTGCTGTCATAAAATTCAAAAGCTTTGCTGTTAAGTGTGAATTGAACTTCTTTAGTTTTTCCTGCTTCAATTTCTACTCTCTTAAATTCACGAAGTGTTTTGATTGGGCCATCAATGTCATTTACTTTTTTTACATAAATTTGTAAGACTTCAGCGCCATCCAATTTCCCTGTATTTGTAATTGGGATACTGATTCCAAGAGAATCATTTGCATTAAGTGTAGTTTTGTTCAATTTTGCTTCGCCAATATTAAATGTAGTGTAACTCAAACCAAACCCAAATGGGAAAAGTGCCTCATCCATAAATCGATAAGTTCTGCCTTTCATTGAATAATCTTCAAAATCCGGAAGCTGTTCTGAACTTTTATAAAAAGTAACTGGCAATTTTCCGCAAGGATTATAATCTCCAAAAATTACATCTGCTACTGCCAATCCTCCTGATTCTCCCGGATACCATGCTTGTAATATTGCATCGCATGCTTGTGCTTCTGGAGTTAGTGCTATAGCTGAACCCGAGCAATTAACAAAGATAATTTTTTTGTTAGCTTGTTTTAAAAGCTTAATCAAATTTCTTTGAACAGATGGAAGCTCTATGTTTGTTCTATCACCGCCTTTAAAACCGGGATATGATACAGGCATTTCTTCTCCTTCAAGTCTTCCTGATAATCCTCCAACAAAAATAACAGTGTCAATTCCTCTTAAATTGTTTAATAAGTCTGTATAATTAACATCGATTTCTTTTCCAAAGTCGAACTCGATATTTGCCTGCCAGTTGTATTGTTGAGAGTATTTGATTTCAATTAAATATTTTTTTCCGGCTTCTACTTTGTAAGATAATCTTGATGGTAAAGTTCTCCAGTTGTGAAATTTGACTAATGTTTCTCCATTAATTATTAATTCAAAATTTCCAGTTGCACCATATTTAAAAACAATTTCTTCACTGACAGTTGGAATAAATTCAGTTTGATAAATTGCTGAGAATCCTTCAAGTCTTACACCAGGGGCAAATTCATGTTGTCCTGCCGTTGTTAGTTTAAGAGGAGATGTAATTTGTTGAGTTGCCACAATATTACCAGTAAAATCTCGTGTGTTCCAGTAAGTTGCTTTGAAACCAATTTTATTTTCGAACTTACATTTATTGAAATAACTATCTATGATTTTATCTTCAACAATATCACAGCCTTTATCGTAAAAAACTTTGCTTGGAGATAATTTATAAATTATTCCTTCAAGTATTGTAATTGTTTTTATAGGTTTGCCATTATAATTGCCCCATTGCATAACTGAATCATTTGCATTTGGTCCAATCACTGCAATTTTATTTATTGAGAGTTTATTTAATGGAAGAATATTATTTTTATTTTGAAGCAGGACGATTGATTGTCTTGCCATATCAAGTGCAAGTTTTCGATGTTCTTCACAATTAATTATTGAAGGAGGAATTTTAGACCATGGAACAATTGAATCAGGGTCCATTTCACCAAGCTCTAATCTTCCCATAATTATACGCATCAAACTTTTATCAATATCTTCTTCTTTGATTAAGCCGCGATTAACAGCTTCTGATAGAGTTTTAAATGGATAGTTATCCCAAAAGCATTCAATATCAGTTCCTGCAAGCAAAGCTTTTGAAGATGCATGCATTGGAGTAGAAGATACTTTGTGACTTGCAAAGAAATCTCCTACAGCACCGCAGTCTGAAACAACAATATATTTGTATCCCCATTCATCGCGTAAAATTCTCTGAAGCAGACGGCTATTACCGCAACAAGGTTCATCATCAAGGCGATGGTATGCACACATGACTTCGCGAACCTTTGCTTCCTGAACTAATGATTTGAAAGCAGGCAAATAAGTTTCATACAAATCTCTGGGATCAATATTGTTCAAATTAATCTCATGTCGGCTCCATTCTGGTCCTGAATGAACTGCAAAGTGTTTAGCACATGCAAGTAATTTTCTATACTTTGAAGTATCGGGTCCTTGAAGTCCTTTTACAACAGCAACACCCATACGTGACATCAAGTATGGGTCTTCGCCATAGGTTTCTTGTCCACGTCCCCAACGCGGGTCACGGAAAATATTGATATTTGGTGTCCATACTGATAAACTTAAAAAGCGTTTATTTTCTCCACCTCTTCTTAAATGTTCATGGTATTTTGCTCTTACTTCATCTGATACTGCATTGAAAATTTTATAAACAAGTTCATCATTGAAAGATGCAGCCATACCTATAGGTTGAGGAAAGACTGTAACACTATCATTATTTGCAAGTCCATGAAGAGCTTCACTCCACCAGTTGAATTTTTTAATCCCCAATCGTGGAATTGCTTCGGACTGATCGCACATTAAATTTACTTTTTCTTCAAGTGTTAATTTTGAAATTAAATCTTTAGCTCGTTCTTCAAAACTGAGTTTAGGATTTTGAAAAGGAAATTGTTGAGCATGCAAGTAAAGTGTTAAAGAAAAAATAAATAGAAAAAATTTTTTATACATGTTATCACCTTGAATTTACTTAAATAATAATTGTGCAAAATTGTAAAGGTTATTTCTCCATACAGGCCATGTATGTCCACCAGGATATTCGCTGTATAAATACTTTACGCCTAATTCATCAAACTTTTTAAGCATGACTTGGCAATTCTGCCATGCAATATCTTCTTTACCACCCATTCCAATCCAGAGTAACTTCAGATTTGACGTAATCTTTTCTTTATTCTTTGCAATATATTCATATTGTCGCTCAGCAAGATCGTTTTGCCGAGGAACTATCCAACCTGAGCTGAATACACCGAGATAAGCAAACAGATCTGTATTTCGTATTCCTGCATACAGAGTTTGAAGTCCTCCCATGGATAAGCCTGCCAGCGCTCTGTATCGTGCTTGATTTTTCACTCTGTAATTTTTCTCAACAAAAGGAATGACACTTTCTTTCAGCTCAGATTCAAAAAGTCTCAACCCGTCTTCGCCAAATGCTTGTAGTGGCATGTTGCCATCAACCATCACAATAAGCATTGGTACTGCTTTTTTCTCAGCAATAAGGTTATCCATAATCAAATCTGTTTTTCCTTGTTGTGCCCATCCGCGCTGATCTTCACCACCACCATGGAGAATGTAGAGCACAGGATATTTTTCATTTGTATTTAGATCATAGCCAGGTGGAGTATAGAGATAAAAGCTTCGCCATGAACGGGTTATCTTGGAGAAATATCTTTTGATTCGAATATCTCCATGTGGCAAATCCTTTACTTCACAGTAGTCCCAATCTTTATACGGCACCTCAATCCCGCTTGCCATGCGTCCCATTCCATAGAACGCTTCACTTGCTGGATCACAAACAGCTACCCCATCGATGATCAATGAGTAATAATGGAATCCCTCTGTTAAAGAATCCGTGATAACTTCCCACACACCATCCTCATTCTTTTTCATGTCATATTTCTTGTGTAGGTCAAGCTGTATTTTTTGAGCTTCGGGTGCTTTAATACGAAATATGGCGCGGCCATCAGGCAAAATTTGTGGATATCTCGCTCCACGCACATTGCTGGAAGCAGGCGTTCCTGCTGTTGTGAATTTTTTGATTGTATTCACATCTATTGGCTTGAATATCAATTGCGAAAACCAATATAGACTGCTTTTCCAAATTTTAAAATCGTGGCCACCTGGTTCTGCAAAATAAATGTGCGGAATATTTTTCTTCGTAAGATAATCATGCGTTCGTTGACTAATAAAGATGAGATTGTCATCTTCCCCACAGGATATCCAGAGTAGTTTTATTTTTTTCTTGGCCTGTTCAGGATCAGGAACAAGTTCTTCCGGCGCTTTTGTATTCGGCGCTGATGAAAAGCCACCAATCCAGGCAAATTGATCAAGATTCCCTAATCCAAAGTTTAGTGATTGTCCACCACCCATAGAAAGTCCAGCAATCGCTCGATGCTCCCGATCTGTATACACAGGATACGTCTTTTCTATGAATGGAATCAAGTCATTCAGTAAATCCTTTTCAAAATTGGCAAACGCTTGGACTTTTACACTATCAAAGATATCTCCCGTTGCTCGGTCATCTTTCATAGCACGGCCATTTGGCATGACGACAATCATAGGTTCCATCTTCTTTTCTGCATACAGGTTATCGAAAATAACCTGCGGTTGTGCACCTTTCAGCCATTCCGTTTCATCTCCACCGATTCCATGTAAGAGATAAAGCACAGGATATTTCTTGTCGCTAGAAAATTCAGGCGGAGTGTATACAAGTGCCCTTCGAGTTGTACCTACAGTCTTCGACTCGTAGTACACTGTATCAATTCTGCCATGGGGAATATTTGTTCTCAGAGAATCAAAATTCTCTGGTTTACGATTCAATGTAGTTTGAGAAATTACACAATTAACAATTATGAAAAGAAAAATGAAAACTAAATTTCTCATAAGATGCCCTTTTTTTAACTGCAATTTTAAGAGATGAATTACTATTTAATAAAATTGAACTCGAATATTTTTTTAATCAAGATTATTATTCTGATTTCTTTATAACAAGAATATAAGTTTTTCCCGCCTCAGTATCGAAATCATATAAAAAAGTTTTCTTGGTGTTTATGATATTCAATTTTTCAGGATTAGAAATAATAGGTTTCTTTAATTCAGGAGTTTCAAAAAAAGGATTTGAATTGTTGCCCTTTGCTTTTTTCAATTTACCATTTGATAAAACAATTTCATTTGGCAGACGTATTCTGCAATTACCACCTAGTTTTGATTTAATAATAATTTTTTGAACCAGTCCATTTTCCCAATTAAAACTAACTTCAAAACCTCCGGGTGTTCTCAAACCACTTATACTTCCATTTTTCCATTCATCAGGAAGAGCAGGGAGAAAATGAATTGCTCCATCATGACTTTGCAAAAGCATCTCTGTAATTCCAGAAGTAAATCCAAAATTTCCATCTATTTGAAATGGAGGATGGGAATCAAAAAGATTTGGGTAAGTTCCTCCTTTATGTTTTCCATCAGGCAGAATTGCTGGTGACAATTGGTCTTTAATTAATTTTAATGCATGATTGCCATCAAGCAGACGAGCCCATAAATTTATTTTCCATGCCATCGACCAGCCTGTTGATTCATCTCCTCTTGCAATCAATGAAGTTCTTGCTGCAGAAAATAATTCTGGTGTTCGATATGGTGAAATTTGATTTGATGGAAATAATCCATACAAATGAGATACATGACGATGTTTGTCATTTGGATTATCCCAATCTTCCAGCCATTCCTGAATTTGCCCCCATTTCCCAATTTGCATTGGAGGTAATCTTTTTAGTTTCTTATGAACTTTTTTAATAAAGTTTTTGTCGATGTTAAGTATTTGAGCTGCTCTAATAGTTTTTGTGAACAAATCAAAAAGAAGCTGATTGTCAATTGTAGCACCTGCTGTTATTGAAACATCTGGATGAATTGAAGGTGCATTTTCTGGAGATAGGGAAGGACAAACAACCAACCATTTATGCTTTGGTTCTTCAACAAGGAAATCAAGAAAGAACTCAGTTGCACTTTTCAAGATAGGGTAGATTGATTTAAGATACTCAATATCGCCGTTGAATAAATATTTTTCCCATAAATGTTGGCAGAGCCATGCACCGCCTAATGGCCACATTCCCCAGAATGCACCATCAACTGGTCCTGTAATCCTCCAGATATCAGTATTATGATGAAGAACCCATCCTTTTGCATTGTACATATCTTTTGCAGTTTGAATTCCTGTTTGCGAAAGCTCTCTAATCATTTGAATTAATGGCTCATTCATTTCAGTTAAATTTGCAGGCTCTGATAACCAGTAATTCATTTCTGTGTTGATATTGACAGTATACTTGCTGTCCCATGGAGGATAAAGCTGATCATTCCAGATTCCTTGAAGATTTGCAGGCTGTCCACCAGGTCTAGATGAAGATATAAGTAAATAACGACCATATTGAAAATAGAGCGATATCAATTGAGGGTCATCACTTTTTGCAAAGTTTTCTAATCTAATATTTGTTGGAAGATTTACTGCATCTGTAATTCCAAGATTAATATTTACGCGGTTATAATAATTTTGATAATCATTGAGATGATCATTCAGAATTTGTACATAGTTTTTCTTGATAACATTTTCAATAAAAGAATTTGCTTTTTCATATGGATTGGCGCTAATGTCTTTATAGTTTTTAAAACTTGATGCAATAGAAATAAATATCGTTGCTGTATCTGCATTTTTGACAATTAAACTTGTATCCGTTGATGTTATAGTTCCACCAGAAGTTAATATTTTCACATGAACCTGAAATTTAACTGCTCCTTTGATTGAATCACAATCGCTGGTAATTCCTGACATTATTATTTTATCATTTCCTTCTGTAAACACATCAACTTTGCCGGGATGATTTAGTGCAGCAGTAAAACTTAAACTTCCTTGTTTACTCGCTGTTGTTCTAAAGACTATGATATTATCAGGATGAGAAGAAAAAATTTCCCGCTTGTAACTTATGCCATTGACTTCATATAAAGTTGTAACAATTGCTGTTTCAAGATTAAGTTCGCGATAATAGTTTGAATAATTTTTATGTTCTGGAAATGATAGCAGAAGAGAGCCGGCAGTCTGATAAGGCATACCATGAGAAATTTTACTTATAAAATTTTGATTTATGAGTTCTTGAGCTTCTTTATTTTTTCCTTCAAAAATTAATTGTCTTACTTTTGTTAAAAATTTTTTTGCATTCGGATTATCATTTCTATGAGGCTGACCACCCCAGATAGTATTTTCATTGAGTTGAATTTTTTCAACAGATGGATTACCAAAAATCATTGCCCCTAAGTTTCCGTTGCCAATTGGCAGTGCTTCAACCCATTTGTCTGCTGGTTTGTTATACCATAACTTAAATAAAGTATTACTCTGTGCAAATAAATTTGTAGCAATTAAAAAGAATAGAAATAATCCTCTTTTCATCATTTAATATTTTTTAGTTTCTTGGAAACCAGACTTTCATTTTACCAATCCCTCTATTTGACCATACGTAGTAAGGGATAAGTATCAATTCATCATTGTTTATTTTGCCTTTGAATGAAATTACTTTTTCTCCTTTAATATCTTTTTCTGCTGGTTCAAAGTTTATATCTTCTGGGATAATGATTGATGAAATATTTTTATTATCAATTTCTTCTGCACAATAAACTATAGGACCATATTCGAATGCAACTTTATTACTGTCTTCTTTAACATTTTCATTTGCTATTACTTTATGAATTCTCATTGGAAGTACTAATTCTAATTTATCTCCTTTATTCCATTTCCTTGTGATTTCAATATAACCTTTATTAAGTTTTATGTTTTCTTGAATTCCATTTATGGTTAATAAAATTTCTTGTTTATGCTTATCAATATATGAATACAAATTACTCGGAACAGGTTTATTCAATGCCCAGCCTGGAATTCGAACTTTTAATGTAAATAATATCTCTCTTTCCGGCTCAATTAAAATATTTATTTTTCCATTCCATGGAAAATCAGTTTTTTGTGAAATCTCAATTTTCACATTATTGATATTAACAGTTGCATTGTTTGATATAAATAAATTAGTGTAAAGAGAATCTTGATTAACAGCATAAATTAAATTTGGAATTGAGGGTATAAAACGAATTAGATTTGTTGGACAGCAAGAACAATCGAACCATGGTTGACGTGTACAGCTTCCCATATTAAATTCATATTTGCCGTCACTTTCCAATGGATTTGGATAGAAGAAATTTTTTCCGTCTAATGAAATTCCGGATAATAATCCATTATAAAGTGTTCTTTCAATAATATCATAATATTTTGAATCACCAGTAAGCAGAAATAAACGATGGTTCCAATAAATACTTGCTATTGAAGCACAAGTTTCGTTGTAAGCTGTTAAGTTTGGCAGTTCATAATCATCTCCAAATGCTTCGCCTTCATGTCTTGAACCCAAACCGCCGGTAATGTACATTTTTTTATTAACAATATTTTCCCACAGTTTATTTACTGAATTTAGATAATCATTATCATTGAATATTACAGCAATATCAGTCATACCAGCATACATATAAAGTGCTCTTACTGCATGGCCAACAGCTTCATACTGTTTAATTACAGGGAGATGGTCCTGACTATATTCACCAAATAATTTGTGAGTTGTTGAATCTCCTCTCAAGTCAAGAAAAAATTTTGCAAGCTTGAGATAATCTTCGTTGTGAGTAATTCGATAAAGTTTTATCAAGCCTGTTTCTACAATTTGATGACCTGGTGGAATATGCAATTTACCAGGACCAAAATTTTTTACAAGTAAATCTGCATTTTTAATTGCTATATCTAAAAAATTTCTTTTTCCTGTTGCCCAGTAATGTGCGGCAGCAGCCTCGAATAAATGTCCGCTGTTATATAATTCATGGCTGCTTATTTCATTTTCCCATCTGTATTTTGATGGCTTAACCCACCATGCTGGAGGTTTTTCTTTATTAATTGTAAACCAAGTGGTAAGGTATCCATCGGGTTCCTGCCCAAATTTAATAATTGCAATTAATGAATCAATATAATTTTCTAATTCAGGATTTGGTTTGTTAATTAATGAATATGATGCTCCTTCAATTATTTTATAAACATCAGTATCATCAAAAGGCATTTTACCTTTGTATTCACCTTTCTTTTTTCCGCCGGCAACAAGAAAATTTTCTATTCTTCCTTCTTCTTCACATTTTCGCAAAGCATAATAAATTGTTGTATCCTGTATAATTCTGATTTTTGGCAGCCAGAAATTATCGTTAATTTTAACATTTTTGATGCTGACAGGAGAGATAGGATAATCAAAATACTTAGAATTATTTTGTGAATTAATGCAGGTTGTTAATACTAATAAAATATAAAATATTTTTTTCATGATTAAGTTAGTTTTGAAATTTTTTGCAATATAATTTTTATTTCATTTTATTTAAAATGTTTTTCCTGTAAGCTTCTTTAAAAATATTATCTCCTTCGCTTTTATAGTTTAATATTGTTATCCCCATGGCTTTTAATCTGGTTTCTGTGGTTTTGATTCTATCAATCGGATCGGGATGAGTTGAAAGGAAAGTTGCAATTTTAGAACTTGACTTAGAAACTAATCCATCATCTCTAAGTTTTTCAAAAAAGAATTTGACTGCACCGGGATAAAATCTTGTTGAGCTTAAATACTTTATTGAATATTCATCACTTTCGTCTTCATTTGCACGGCTATTTGCAAGTAATGCTAATCCCGAAAACAGATTAGCTGCAAGTTCGGCAAGTTGCGATGGATTTTGACCAAGTGCAATGCTTAAGATTATTGAGATACCATATGAAGCTGTAATTCTCTGTGTTGCATGTCTTCTTTCAACATGTGCAATTTCATGTCCAATCACACCAGCAAGTGCAGCTTCCGAATCAAGATATTTTAACAATCCTGTATACAAATAAATGTAACCGCCCGGCAGAGCAAATGCATTAAGTGTACTGTCGTTCTCGATTATTTCAATCTGGTAATTGTAAACATCTCTTTTTTTAATTTCTGGCGATTTTAATATTTCTTGAAAAATATTTTTATCAATGTATTCTTTTACTTCTTGATTGTCATAAATGGGATATTCTTTTGTGTTCTTTCTGATTTCGGAATCGAACTGCTTGCCTAATTGAACTTCGTCATTATCTGTGAAAATGTTAATCCCAGTTGAGCATGCAGAAATAAAAATTATAACAACTAACCAGATTTTGATATTTTTTATTGTCATAACTTATCCTCAACTAAGTTGTAGCATTAAATCTTTTTTTAAGAAGATAGATGAAAACTGGGGCGCCAATTAAAGCTGTTATTGCTCCAACAGGCAATTCTGCAGGTGAGATGATTGTCCTTGCAATTGTATCTGCAACAGTTAAGTATGAAGCTCCGATAAAAAATGAAGAAGAAAATACAATTCTATTGTCATTTCCAAAAATCATTCTGCAAATATGAGGTACTAGTAATCCAACAAATCCAATAATTCCGCTTACTGATACAAGTGTGCCAATCATTATGCTTGTTATGATGTAAGATGAATTTCTAAGAAGTTTTGTATTAATTCCAAGTTGTTTTGCATAATCTGAACCAAGACTTATAACATTAAACTTATTTGAAAGAAGGATTAAAATTACTGAAGTTAAAATTGTAACTGGAAGAACAAAAATCAGATTACTTTTTTCTGCTAATGACAAATTTCCAATTAGCCAAAAGATAGCAGTTCGAAGTGAATCATTCATTAAAGTCATCATCAATAAAATTGCTGCAGAAAAGAAAGCCCCAACCATTATACCAGAAAGCAAAAGCACATTGGGTTCAAGTTCTCCAAATCTTCTTCCTAAAATAAAAACTATCAACATAACGGTTAATGAACCTGCAAAAGCAAGAAATTGAGTTCCAATAAAAGATAATCCTAAAATGAAAGAAAGAATTGCTCCAAAAGTTCCACCGCTTGAAATACCAAGAATGTAAGGTTCGGCAAGTAGATTCATCAATAAGGATTGGAACACAGCACCTGCAATTGATAAGCCTCCGCCAACCATAATTGCATAAAGTATTCGAGGCAATCTAATTTCTAAGATGATTTGTGATAAATAATTTTCATGATTAAAAAAAAGAATTGAAAAAATTTCTTTAATACTGATATTAACACTTCCAATTGATAAGCAAATTAATGATGTGATAAACAGAAAGAAAGATAAAATCAGAATGTGAAGAATAAATCCGCGAATGGTTAATCTTGAAGTTGTTTCCATAATTCATCCAGAAGTTCTTGAATTCCAAATCCGCTTACTGCAGAAAAAACAACAACCGGAACATTATCATCAAGTTTTTTCTTTTTGATTTTTTTAATTGCAGATTCATCAACCAAATCAGCTTTTGAAAAGCCAATAATTCGTTTCTTTTTGCTTAATACTTTGGAATATATTTCAAGTTCGCTCATCAAAGTTTTATAATCTTTTTGATGATTTTCTGAAGTAATGTCAATCATTATTAATAAAATTTTTGTTCTTTCAATGTGACGCAAAAATTTTAAACCAAGTCCTTTCCCTTTGTGAGCTCCTTCAATTATGCCTGGGATATCAGCAACTGTAAAGCTTTGAAAATCTTTGTATCGAACAATGCCAAGATTTGGTTCGAGTGTTGTGAAAGGGTAATCAGCAATTTTAGGTTTTGCTTCTGAAATAGCTGAAATCAAAGTTGATTTGCCTGCATTTGGAAATCCAACCAGACCAACATCTGCAATAAGTTTTAATTCGAGTATTAAATATTTTTCTTCACCTTCTTTTCCAGGTTCGGCATATCTTGGAGTTTGATTTGTAGGAGTAGCAAAGTTAGCATTTCCTTTTCCACCTTTGCCGCCTTTAGCAGCGATGAAAGTTTTTCCATCTTTGTCAAGGTCACACAGAACTTCTTCTGTTTCAGCATCTTTAATTACAGTTCCAACAGGAACTTTAATAAAAACATCTTTTCCATTTTTTCCATCTTTAAGAGAAGAGCCGCCGGGCTGTCCATTCTGTGCAATGTATTTTCTTTTATATCGAACATCGAGAAGAGTGTTTAAATTTTTATCGGCAACAAAAATCACATTGCCTCCATTACCACCGTTACCGCCTGCAGGTCCTCCCTTTGGAACATATTTTTCTCTTCTAAATGCAACGGCTCCGTTGCCGCCTTTGCCGGCTTTTACATAAATTTTTGCATAATCAATAAACATAATTATTGCGAGCTCTTAAAATATTCTGATATAATTGATTTGAATAATTCTGCTTCCTTTGAGTTGGAACTTAGATTACGGTTTAAAAGTGCTTCATCAATAATTTGATTGGCTTCTTCTATTGAATCACAATTTGAAATTGATTCGAGAATATTTGAGAAATCTTCGATATCGTAATCAAATATTGTTTCAATTATTTTTGTTATTTCTTTGTCTTCTAAAAGTTCATTGATATTAATTGATTTTGTTTTTTTCTCAAAAGTTTTTTTCCCAAAATTTTCATCTGTATTATCATCATCATGTCTAATACTTTCTTCTGGATGAATTGACTCATCAGAAATTTTGATGATGGTTTCAAGTGTATCATGATTTTCAGATTCGTCTTCAATTCTATCTTCTTCGGTTAAATTTTCAACTTCATCTTCATCTATTTCTTCTGATTCTTCTTTTATCAGATTTTTATTTTCAAAAAAGTTAGTGGTGATAGTAACTTCTTCCTGTGAAGCGGATTCTTCCTTTTGCTCCTCTTCTTGATTTTTAGTTTCTTCTTCTAAGGGCTCAATTTCGTTATTCTTGTCAATTCTAATTCTAAATTTTTGTGGTTTGGTACTAACTGGAATTTCTTCTTCATTTTTCTCAACGTCAGAGAAATTTTCATTTTCCAATTCATAAGGCTCTTCACTTTCTTCATTTAGTTCTGCTTCAATATTAATTTCATCACTATCTGATTCACTAATTTCTTCTTCAAAAGAATCTGCTTCATAAATATTTTCTTCTGGTTCACCAATTTTTATTTCTTCTGAAGATTCAACTTCTTCAATAGTTTCAATTTTTTCCTGCTCGGGTTCTTCAATTTGTTTTTCTTCACTTATAACTGCATTAAATTCTTTTTGTAAATCGTTGATGCTGCATTTAATTGTTGCATCATCTCCAAATGCGATTCTAATTCTTCTTAAATGTTGGTCTAAATTTTTCTCCTCAAGAAAAAGTTCTATAGCCTGAAGTGGTATTTTGTTTTTATTTAATTCGCCAATGTTGAAGAAATCTGCCATCGAAGAAAGAGCAGTTGATAAAATATTATTGAGATTTGTTTCAACACCAATTTTATCGATTTTGTCGAGCAGTTCCTCAAATTCTTGAAGATTGAGAGAAAGAATTTTTTTTGAATTGATGTATGAAATTAGAATTTTTTTAAGATAGTTATAATAATAAACATAATTTAAGATTTGTTTGATTTCTCCCGAAGTTCTGTGCTCACCCTCATCGAAAATAAATTTTTTGAGCGTCCATTTTGGTCGAACTAAATAATTGATTGTGAAAGAAGATGCATGAAGAATTAATTTAGAAACATATTCGAAAGAAAGTTTTTTTGTTTTTTTAATTTCATCATTGATAAGAGAGAAGTAATAAGCAATTTTTTCTCCAGAGTAATCGAATATGGAATCCTTTAGAAGTTTTTGTCTGTCTTCAAAAATGATGTAGTCTATTTCTGCAGAGATGTAGTTAAGAATTGCAGGATGGAGGTCAACAGCAGAAAGTTGTTCGAAAGTAAAATAAGGACCAAGTTTATTAATCTTGTTTAGGTTGAAATCATAAATAAATTTTATTTCTCTTTCGAACATGGAATGCTTAAACCCAAGTTGTCAATTAAATTAATTTCAAAAATTCTTGATACACAACATCAATAATACCAAAAAGGTTAAAAAAAATCCCGACTTTGTCGGGATTAATCTACCTCTTCGGCTTTAAGTTTAGCCATAACATATTCTCGATTCATTCTGGCAATATTCTTAATTGAAATACCTTTTGGACATTCAGCTTCGCAAGCATAAGTATTTGAACATGCACCAAATCCTAATTCATCCATTTTCTTAACCATTGCTTGAACTCTTCTATATCGTTCAGGTTGACCTTGAGGGAGTAATGCAAGATGAGAAACTTTTGCACTTACAAAAAGCATAGCCGAAGCATTTTTACATGCAGCCACACAGGCGCCGCAACCGATGCAGGTTGCTGCATCCATTGCTTCAGAAGCTATTTCTTTTGGAATTGGAATGGCATTTCCATCAGGGGCACTACCTGTATTAACAGAAATAAATCCTCCGGCTTCCATGATTCTATCAAGTGCAGAGCGGTCAACCATTAAATCTTTTATTACAGGAAAAGCTTTTGCTCTGAATGGTTCAACCCAAATTGTATCTCCATCTTTAAAGTTCCGCATGTGTAATTGACATGTTGCAATGCGAGGAACTGGACCATGTGGATGTCCATTAATTACAAGTCCACATGTTCCACAAATGCCTTCTCTGCAGTCGCTTTCAAAAGCAATCGGTTCTAAATTTTTACTTTCGAGTTCATTGTTAAGTTCATCAAGCATTTCAAGGAAAGATGAATCAGGAGAAACAGAAACTTTATATTCAACAAAACTTCCGGCAGCATTAGGTCCAGGTTGACGCCAGATTTTCAAGGTTAAGTTCAATTTTTTGTCGTTCATTTTTCTACCCCTTATTTCAAAACTTTTTATTTATAACTTCTTGTTGCTAATTGAACATTTTCAAATACAAGCGGCTCTTTATTTAATTCCCATTTACCAACTTCTTTAAATTCCCATGCAGCTACATAAGCATACTCTTCATCATTTCTTAAAGCTTCTCCTTCTTCAGTTTGATATTCAACTCGGAAATGAGCACCACAAGATTCATTACGATGTAAAGCATCGATAGCCATTAATTCTCCTAATTCAAGATAATCTGCAAGTCTTCCTGCTCTTTCAAGACATTGATTGACATCATTTGCATTTCCGACAACATTAACATTTTTCCAGAATTCTTCTCTCAATTGTCGAATTTCATTAATTGCTTCTTTGAGACCCTGTTCACTTCTTGACATACCAACTTTATCCCACATTATTCTTCCGAGTTGTTTGTGAATACTGTCAACAGTTCTCTTTCCTTTAATTGAAAGAAGTTTATTTGTAAAATCTTCGATTTCTTTTTTGACTTTATCAAATTCAGGATGGTCTATTTTGATTAAAGCTGGTTTTTCACTTGCGAGATAATTTCCAATTGTATATGGAAGAATAAAATATCCATCAGCTAAGCCTTGCATTAAAGCACTTGCCCCAAGACGATTTGCACCGTGGTCGGAAAAATTAGCTTCTCCTGCTACAAATAATCCTGGAATTGTGCTCATTAAATTATAGTCGACCCATAAACCACCCATTGTATAATGAGGTGCTGGATAAATTTTCATTGGAACTTCATAAGGATTATCACCAGTGATAGTTTGATACATTTCAAATAAATTTCCATATCGTTCTTCAATAACTTTTCTGCCTAATCTTTTAATTGCATCTCTGAAGTCAAGATAAACTGCTTCCTGACCTTGAGCTCCTCTTCCTTCGTCAACAACTTCTTTTGCAGCCCTAGAAGAGATATCGCGTGGACTTAAATTTCCATAAGTTGGATATTTTCTTTCAAGAAAATAATCCCTTTCTTCTTCTGGAATATCATTTGGATGACGCATATCTCCTTTGAATTTGGAGACCCAAATTCTTCCATCATTTCGTAAGCTTTCACTCATTAATGTTAGCTTGGATTGGCCTTCACCATGAATAGGTAAACAAGTTGGATGAATTTGAGTAAAGCAAGGATTTGCAAATGCAGCCCCTCTTTTATGAGCCCGCCAGATTGCAGTAGCATTACAATTCATTGCATTGGTTGATAGGAAGAAAACATTTGAATATCCGCCTGTAGCAAGTATAACCGCATGAGCAGAGTGTTTTTCAATTTCACCTGTAATTAAATTTCGAACAACAATACCTCTTGCAATGCCATCTATAACAACTAAATCGACCATTTCTCTTCTGGTAAAAAGTTTTACTTTGCCAAGATTAATTTGTCTGTTCATTGCAGCATAAGCACCAAGCAGCAGCTGTTGACCTGTTTGTCCTTTAGCATAAAAAGTTCTTGAAACAAGAGCACCGCCGAAAGAACGATTATCAAGCATGCCTCCATATTCACGAGCAAATGGAACACCTTGAGCCACACATTGATCAATGATATTGCTGCTTACTTCAGCAAGACGATATACATTAGCTTCGCGTGCACGAAAATCGCCACCTTTTATTGTATCGTAGAAGAGTCTGTAAACAGAGTCGCCATCATTTTGATAATTTTTAGCAGCATTAATTCCTCCCTGAGCTGCAACACTGTGTGCTCGTCTTGCACTATCGTGAAATGTAAAGACTTTTACATTATAACCGAGTTCACCTAAAGTTGCAGCTGCCGATGCTCCTGCAAGTCCAGTTCCAACAATTATAATTTCATACTTTCTTTTGTTTGCAGGACTAACCAATTTCATATTGAACTTGTGATTTTCCCATTTATCTTGCAGAGGACCAGCAGGAATTTTTGAATCTAATTTTACCATTAGTTACCTCCATAAAAAAATAAAAAGTAAATTGGAATTGATGCAAAACCAATAACCATAATAAGTGTGTAAATAACTCCAAGCTTTTGTATTAGTGGAAAATATTTTTTGTTATTCCATCCAAAAGTTTGAAATGCACTTTGAAATCCATGCATAAGATGAAAACCCATAAGAATCATAGCAATAATATAAAAGCCTGAGTAAACTGGATTTTGAAATGCTTCAACAACAATATCATAGTAATTATGACTTAATGCTAATGGATGTCCAAGATTAAAAGATACCCAGAATGTTCTTAAATGTATTACGAGAAAAATAAAAATAATGCTTCCACTCCAAATCATTGTTCTTGAAAATATATTTGAATTTTCAGATGAAGCATTAATTTTATACTTAACTGGCCTTGCTTTTCTGTTTTCATACCACAATCGTACTCCATCATAAATATGCAAAATAAAAATTGAAGCTAAGATTACTTCTATTACTCTGATTAGAGGTTTGATGAAGTCAAGATTTTTTACGACTGTGTTAAAAGTCTGGGGTCCGCCATATAAAGAAAGATTGTTGATTAAATGAATTACCAAAAACAACATTATGCAAACCCCAGTTACAGCCATTAGAATTTTTTTACCAATAGAGGAGTTTAATGCATTTAGAAACCAGCCCATTAAGATTCTCCTGTGTTTTGATTTTTTTTATTTCTTTGGAAAAGATTTTTAGAGAAGAGAGAATTATAAGTGATAAGAAGATTCACAATCTGCACCAAAAATTTTATATGCACTTATTAAGATAAGTTTATTGTATATCTTTTTCAATCATTGTTTTTTAATGACTTTTTCTGAAAAAATTTTTCAGCAAAAAAATTTTAAACTTGTCACACAAAAAAATTTTTTTAACTTTGCTTTTGCTTTCTTAAGCAATTTGCGGTGTCCGTAAGGACTTAATAGGGAAACCGGTGAAAATCCGGTGCTGCCCCGCAACTGTGAGAGATTAAAAAAGTCGTTTAACATTTTGCCACTGTCCAAATAAATCGGGATGGGAAGGCGTTAAACGATATCTCGAGCCAGGAGACCTGCCGCAAGTTCCAGTTTTTATAAATCAACCTTCGCGGGTGAGGTTTGATTTACGAGTTATCATATCGTATTTCATTCAAACTTATCAACCCACGAAGTTACACTTTTTAATTACTAAAATTTGTTAAACAAAAAAAGGAGTAACTTCTATGAAAAATTTTTTATTCATCTTTCTATTTTTTTCTAATCTG
>NZ_BAAJAO010000029.1:0-23821 GCF_057554405.1 Rosettibacter sp. KY25
TGATACATTAAAATATTCTGCAACTTCCTTTATTAATTCAAAATTGATTGGTTTATTTCTTATAAAATTTTGATACCAAGGTTTGTACATTAATAACTCTGCCGCAAATTCGTTTGCATCAGCTTCTCTTCCTGTTTTTCTCTTGTTTCCATAAAATTCTTCGAAACCACAGGTGTATTTTTGTTTAATAAATTTTTTATATAATTGAAATGATTCTCGTTCATTAAAAAAATGTCCCATTTCGTGTGCTAATGTGAAGCGTTTTTGTCGTTCGTCTCTGGCTAATGAGTTTAATGTGATAATACCTGTTTCTTCATCGAAAATTATTTTCCCTTCACAATTTGTAAGTGGCTCTTCTTTTAATTTCAGATTTTCTGCATATAATATTTCTTCAAGATTTAGTTCTGATGGTGAAGTTATGTAATACTTTTCAATAATATTTTGTGCATTTTCTGTAGGATTCATCTATAGCACTAAATATTATTTTAATAACACGCAAATAAACACAGATTCTTTAGATCTTCTCTGTCACTTAGATTCTTCAGTCGAAACTTCATGTCGTTCTGAGTCCGCCAAAGGCGGACGAAGAACCTCATATAAAATTATGAAATAGTAATTAGATTCTTCGTCGTCCCGATTTTTCGGGGCTCCTCAGAATGACAATATACCAAAGTCATTCTGAATCCGCCTTAGGCGGATAAAGAATCTCTATAAAAACTATTAAAAATCATTTCAAGTCACAACGAATTTTATCGGGATGAAGCAATCTCAAATATTTTTCATTTCTCGCAAAGCAAAGTTTTCCATTGCGTCTTTTAATCTTTGCGTCTTAGCGAGAATTTACTTCTAAATTCTTCGGTCATGTCCTTCTAAGCGAAGCGAAGAATCTTTAAAACTTTGCGTTCTTGGCGGTTTCAATATTTTTGAACTAAGTTTCTCTAAATCCCAATATTCCATTATTTCATTATTCCAAACGCCTCAGTTCTCTCCATTATCATTGAACCCCTTCAGGGTTGAAATTTATTATGCACTACATTTTTTCTATTAATATTAAACCCCTTTCGGGGTTAACCTGCTACTTTCTATACGTAATCATTTACTTCTTTCCACGAAACTGCGTTTCGTGTTACAATCCACCAGTCTATTATTCCATTATTCCAAGCGCTTCTATTCTCCACATTATCATTGAATCCCTTTAGGGTTTTTCCAATTTTTTAATTATTTTAGCAGGTACACCCGCAACAACTGTATAGGGGGGAACATCTTTAGTTACAACCGCACCAGCACCAATTATAGCTCCTTCTCCAATAGTTATACCACATAAAATTGTAGCAGATGAACCAATTGATGCACCCTTTTTTATATATGTCTCAATCAATTTCCAATCTTCTTCTGTTTGCAAAGAACCATCTTCGTTAGTAGCACGGGGATATTTATCATTTATAAAAGTAACATTGTGTCCTATGAAACAATTATCCTCAATATGAACACCTTCGCAGATAAATGTATGGGAAGAAATTTTACAATTTTTCCCTATTGTTGCATTCTTTTGTATTTCAACAAATGTCCCAATTTTAGTATTATCACCTATTTTGCAACCATATAAATTTGTAAAACCAAAAATTTTTACATTTTTACCTAAAATGACATCTGAAGAAATTCTTATAAAATTATTTTCCAAATATTTTTGATTAAATTCTGTCTCACCAAATTTTAAATTATCTTCCATTATTTTATCTCCACAAATTTCCCTTTATTTTTTATTGAATAATCAGCTGCCTCAAGAATTTGAATTACTTTTAACCCATCATACCCATTTGTTAAAGGTTGTCGATTTTCTTTTATAGATGCAATAAATTCATTAACACCTAAAAATAATGCTTCAGTCTGATCTACTCTTGGAGAATACATATCTCCTATTCTATACTGTATTAATGCATTATAAATATCATCTTTGTTAGTTAAATTTACACCGCTATCATATACTTTAATTTTTTCACTGCTTTCAATATCATCAAAGACCAGCATCTTTTTTGTCCCGCCTATTAATATTTTTCTTATCTTAACAGGAGAAGTCCAATTAACATGGAAATGAGCAAAACAATTATTATCAAAGTAAACGCTGATATGAGCTACATTCTCATGTTGATAATAGTTAGCAATTCCATTAGCACAAACACCTACAACTTTTTTATTTTTTATAATGTAATTCATTATTGATAAATCATGTGCCGCTAAATCCCAGATAACATTAACATCATTCTGAAAAAGTCCAAGATTTATTCTTACAGAATCATAGTAAATAATATCTCCTAATGAATTATTTTCAACCAGTTCATGTATTTTACGCACCGCACCAGTATAAATAAAAGTATGGTCTACAAAAATTTTTAAATTTTTCTTTTCTGCTATATTAATCAAATCTTCCGCTTCTTTTGTATTTGAAGTAAATGGCTTTTCTACCCAAATATGTTTTCCATTTATCAATGCTTTCTTTGCTACTTCATAATGCATTCTTACAGGCAGAGCAATACATACAATGTCTACATTATAGCCATTTAAGATTTCCTCAAATGAATTAGTTAATTTAATACCTGGAAATCTTTGAGCTATTAATTTAAGACGTGATTCATTAATATCACATCCTATTACATCACTTATTTCTGGATTCCCAAGGAAATTTCTTATTAAATTTGGTCCCCAATATCCAAGACCAATAACACCAACTTTCATAAGCCCTCCATAATTTTTTAATTATTTTCCCCCTTTGCCAAATAAAAGAACAGGAATAGTCTTAATAATTATTTGTAAATCTAACCAAGGGTTAAAATTATTCACATAGTATAAATCCATGATAACTGAATCACAAAAATTGACATTTGACCTCCCCCATACTTGCCAGACCCCAGTACATCCTGGTAAAACTTTAACTCTTTTCTTTTGCCAGCTGTCAAAGTTTTCATATTCATAAGGTAAACAAGGTCTAGGACCCACTATGCTCATATCTCCTAACAATACATTAATTAATTGTGGAAATTCATCAATTGAATATTTTCTCAAAAGTTTTCCTATTTTTGTGATGCGTGCTTCGTTAATAATTTTTGCTCCTTCTACATTCTTGCCACTTTTTATAAATTTTATCATTTTCAATTTTCTTTCTAAATCCTCTTCCTGAACAGTCATAGTTCTAAATTTATAAAAAGTAAATTCTTTACCATCTTTGCCAATCCTTTTTTGACGATATATTACTGGACCTTTGGAAGTTAATTTTATGATTATTGAAATAATAACAAAAAATGGGGTAAGTAGTATTAATGCAATTAGAGAAATGGTGATATCTATAACTCTCTTAATAATATAATTAACCATAGGATTAATTCTTGGATAAATATCTACAAGTGGGATTCGAGAAAATTCTTCCACTTTTATTTTCTTTGGTATAATATCAAAATGCTCGGAAGTTATCCTAAGAGGTATATTACAATTATTTAGCTCATCTATTAAATTAAATAATCGGTCATAATCAATATCATCAACGGCAAGAATTATTTCATCAATTTTTGTATTACAAACAAAATTATACAACTCATCTAATGGTCCAAGACATTTAATTCCTGATACTATTGGAGTACCTTTAGCTATATTATTATCAAAGAATCCTATAATGTTAATTTTCAAAGGAAATTCAAATAATAATTTTGTTGCGAATATTTTTGCCGATTTTCCTGCTCCCACAATTACAATATTATGTTTAACAACTTCATTGTTAAATAATAATAAGTAAATTTCTCTTGCGAGAAATACTCTTATTAAAGAAAAGAATATGAAGGAAATTACGATAAAAAACAAAAAGTTAAATTTATTATTAATAATGATGTCTAGATTAAAAATAAAAGATAATACCAATAATAACATCGAAGCAATTAAAAGAGATTTAATAATATTAAGAAGATGGATTGCCTTTGTTAAAAATATATTATTCTTATAGAGAAGATTGTAATCAAATAGAAGAATTACTAAAATATTCCATATAATAAAAAGTAAAATTAAATCGATAGCATTTTCAATTGAAAGTTCTTTATATATAATTAAATAAAAAGATAAGATTGAAAGTGTAGTAATGAAAATATCTGAAAAAAGCCAAAATAATTTGTACTTTTGAATTTTCATAGTACCCTCATTTAGTTGGTGGTATACTTAGCCCTATAAAAAAAGAAAGGAACTATTTCTCAAAATATTTTTTAATTGTTTCTGTTACATAATTTATCATCACGTAACTTAGTTCAGGATACATGGGTAATGATAGACAATTATCTGCTAAATCTTCTGCTACAGGAAAATCTCCTTTTTTATACCCCAGATGCTGAAAACATGGTTGTAAATGCAAAGGTATTGGATAATGCAAGCCTGTTGATATTCCATTGGTATTTAAAAATCTTTGTAATTCGTCTCTCTTTTTAAAACTCTGCGTCTCTATAAGATTTTTAATTTTAATTACAAACAAATGATATACATGTTTAGCATAATCCATTTCTTTAGGCAAAATAATTTCATCAACATCTTTCAGAAGTTCATAATATTTTTGTGCAGCTCTTCTTCTACCCTCAGTCCATTCATTTATGTAATTCATCTTAACACCTAAAACTGCACCTTGTATCGCTTCCATCCTATAATTATGCCCATAGATTTGATGTACATATTTTTCTTCAGCTCCATGATCTCTAATCATTTTAAATTTTTTAGCGAGTTCGTCATCATTTGTCATTACAGCTCCACCCTCTCCATATGCACCAAGATTTTTGCCTGGATAAAAACTCCATGATGAGGCAATTCCTAATGTTCCAACCTTTTTCCCTTTATATTCACTTAAATGTGCTTGAGCACAATCTTCGACAAGATAAATTTTTTGCCCAGTTTTTTGATTAATGAATTCACCAGTTTTCTCTTCTCTAAAACCAGCATCTTCAAGTGCCAATTTTATACCATCTATATCAGCAGGTTGTCCGTAAAGATGAACTGCAACAATTGCTTTTGTTTTTGGTGTGATTGCAGCCGATATTTTTTCCGGATCTATATTATAACTTTCTGGATGGCAATCAACAAATACTGGCTTTGCTCCGCAAAGCGTTGCTCCCCAGACAGTAGCAATAAATGTATTGGCAGGAATAATCACTTCATCACCTGACCTTATACCAAGTGCCCATAAGACCATGTGATTACCATCTGTACCCGAGCTTACTCCATAGCAATATTTTGCATCGTGAGCTTCTGCAAATTTTTCTTCAAACTCTTTTACATATTTACCTAAAATAAATGCAGTGTTCTCAAAAATTTCATTAATTTTTGGATGAATTTCTGATTTGATTTGTTGATATTGGATTTTTAAATCAAGAAATGGAATTTGCATCTTTTATCCTATAAATTAATTAAAATTATTTTTCCAAAATCTAGCTAGTTCTTTTGGTAAGCAAAACCAAGCATTTTCAAATGACTTAAGATACCTTAAAAGTTCTTCATAATGTCTTAAATGATTTTTCTCTTTGAGATAATCTGGATGAGTCAGTGTTAATATTATGCCATGATTTTTTGCAATCCATTGAGCTTTATTTTGCCAAATTGTTATATTCTTTTGTTTTAATACATAAAATAATGTATGATCTTGTGGCAACGTATAGGGTAATTCAACAAATTTTCCTGCAATAAAGGGCCAAATTGAACCTGTCCCTCCTGGAAATGGCTGGAATGGGTCATAGTCAAAACATGATGCATCATATTCTATATCTAGTTTTTGTAACCAATTTAGATTTCTATGTACCATTGGTGAACGAAAGCCAATAGCTCCATACTTTTTTAATGCATCATTTATGAGAGGAACTCTTTCATTGAATATCTTTTCAGAATAATATAACTTACCATCGTGATTAAAACCGTGAATACCTATTTCATGGTCCGTTTCTTTAATTAAATTTATAATACCATTATCTATTGGATACTTATATGGAACAATATTCCAAGAAGATTTAAAACCATACTTTTCTTCAATATCAAGAACTTTAGGAATAAATTTAAACCCTTCAACTTCTTCAACATCATGAGTAAGAACAATAGCACAATCATAAGTTGTATTGTATTTTAGATTATTTAATACATTTTCAAATGATGACGAAAAAATTAATTTAATCAGATCATCATTAATAAAATTTTTTTTATATCTAATTTTTGAGTTAATTATTTGTTGGAATTTTATTCTAAACTTTTTTGGTAAAACAGGTCGGATAATGTTATAATATAGTTTTTGCTTATATGAAAATTTATTCTCAAAATTATTTTCAAGTAAATATTTGTTTAAAAACTCTTTTTCTAAATTAAAAGGAAATTTTATTTCTAACATATTATCCAAAATATTTATAAAATAATTCTCCAGTAATACGACAAACAAAAATTGGACTTTTTCGAATTATTGGAGCTACAATTTTTTCTTTAAAAAAAATAAATTTTTCTAATTTAGGTGATTTTGGATAATAAGAGTAATATAATGGTTCTTCTATTGTTCCCCATCCTTGTTTGAATTTTCTTAATCCTTCATTATTTAACTCTGTTCTTCCAAAATCAAATATCTCAAATCCATGTCTCTTTGCTTCTTTAATTGCTGTCCAAAGCATTAAGTTATTAGGACGATATTTTAAAAATTTCGGATTTGAAGCACTAAATTTATAAGTAAGAATTTTATCATAACCTATAAAAATACCTGCACTAATACACTTCCCCTCCAAATAAACTAAAACCACATATCCCATATCACGATAAATGATTTCATTCCACAAATGATAAAAAAACTTTTTGGGTTGGATGGGAACACCCAACTTTTTTCTAGTAAGTAAATGTAATTTATAAAATTCATTTACTGCTTCATAATTTTTCCTTATCACAAATATTAAACCGTCTCTAATAGATTTTTGAATTGGTTGTTGAATTTGAGTTTTCTTGAAACTTTTAAAAATGTCTTCTTCACTTTTATTTAATGTTAAAACATGCCTATATCCAACTAGTTTAGTTTCAAATCCATTACCTTCGTACTTATCTCTAATCTCAATTTCGACTTTTGGATTACTTTTTATTATTCCCGCTATTATTGAATCATTTTCTTCTTTTGTATTCAACAAACTCACGTAATCTGAAAAAGACAGCGAAATATATTTATTTTTCTTAACTACGAATGGTATTCCACCTTCAACTAATGACTTCTGACTGCTGGCTGCCGACTTCTCATATCTATCTTCTATTTTCTCCCCACCAACTTCACTGTTTTGACCTATTACTTTCACCTCAAGTCCATAAGTTTGTTTTAAGACTTGAAACCAAGCAGGATGATGGAAAATAGTTTTTATCATCGAGAAGTTATTTATCTTAATTAAAATGAACCCAATTCTCTATAGCATTTTAATAGTTCAATTTCTTGCTTTTCCCAGCACAAATTAGTGTTAAAATGCTCTAATGTATCTTTCCTTAAAATCTCGTATCTATTTTTATCATTATATACATCAATAATTTCATCAACCATTTCCTCAAATGAATTTGAATGAATGCCAATTCCATTAGTAGTAACCATTTGTTCTTTTAATTTAAGAGTGCAAACCGGGACACCACAACACATATAATCCATTAACTTCATTGCTGTATGCAAATTATTTTTAGGAACATTTGGCCAAGGAAGAATTCCAAAATCAAATTTTTCAATAAACTTGAAGGCTTTTTGTAATTCAATAAATCCTCTAAAAATATAGTTATCTATTAAACCAAATTCTTCAACTTTTTTTTTCAGTTTTAGCAAACCACCCCCATTTCCAATAATTTCAAATGTGTAATTAATTCCTTTATCTTTTAAGTATTTACCTAAAAGGGCAAGATTTTCATATCCCGAAGCTCCATCATCACTTATAATACCAAAGTATCCTAAAGTAAGATTTTCATTATTCCCTTTACTAATATCTGAAATTGATTTGTGTCGTATTCTATTTGAATTCCTTACGATATATATTTTTTTTGAATGATATTTTGTTTTTAATATTTCTTTGATAGAATTATTAGTTACTATAATAATATCAGACAACCGTATACTTATACTTTCGAAAAGAGAAAGAATTCTAATAATAAAAATACGAGTGAAATTATTATTACCGGTTTTGCTTCTAAAAGTCTCTACCGACAAATCATGCACATCAAAAATAAATTTTATTTTAAATAACTTGAGCCAACAGAAAGATAATAAAATAAAATCTGGTGGATTAGCAACATGAATTATTTTAATTCTTTTGGTAAAAACCAAAAATGGGACAAAAAATAAATAAATTAAAAAAGCAATTAGATATTCTAATAATAACCCTTTAATTGAAGATGACTCGTAATGCGGATGACGATAACAAAAGAATTTATTTTCAACTAATTCATAAAACTTTTCTTTTTTTTTGTTATTTTGAGGTGCTAAAACAAAAACCTGATAGCCATTATTACTTAGAGATAATGCTTCATTATAAACTCTTGCATCGCGCGGGAAGTAATCGTTTTCGACAATGAAAAGAACTTTAGTCATTATTTTCAAATTCTCTTGTTATTAACTTATATTTCCTTGTATTTGTTAAAGGCAGCGATTCAACTACTTCTATTATTATATCTATATTAATTCCTAATCCCCTTAAAATTTCATCTTTGATATAGTCAATTTCTTTTTTATTTACCTTCCTATTAGCAATACACTGAAAAATAATTGTTTCCTTCGACAATTGTTTTATATGATATCTATCCAGCCAATCTGCATTATAAATGGAAGATAAGTGATTAAAAAAGGCCCCATGTATATGCCTACCATCTGGTAAAATAATATAATCTCTACTTCTACCTATAAGATTTTTAATTAACTTCAACCCTCTACCACAAGAACATTTTTCACTGGATAAAGAACCAATATCTCCAGTATCATAACGTATTAAAGGAAAACATTTATTATTAAGGCTTGTTACAATTATTCTACCAATTTTGCCTTCTTCCAAATTATTTCCGTAATCATCTACAATTTCTACAAAACAATTCTGCATCCCATAATGAAAACCATTATGGTTTTTACATTCAAATGAAATTAGACCACTTTCGGGATTCCCATATATATCTATTACTTTAATACCAAAGACTTTTTCAATTAATTCTCTTTGTTGTGGAAATAACATATCTGATGATGAAAAAACGCCTTTTAAATATGAAAAATCTAGTTTTTCCTCTCGAACCGTTTTAGCAAAATCGTATAGTGCAGATGAATACCCATAAATATATTTTATTCTTTCTCTCTGAATTTTTTTAAGATAATTAATAAATCTTTCTTTACTAAGATGATAAGATGGTAATAATAGTGAATTTAATAAATAAGAGTAAACTAATTGTTTAATGCTCTTACTATTTGGATGTAAAGCTCCCCCTGAAAATGTAGCATACCTATCCCCAAGTTCATAACCTGCTTGATTCCAAGCTATGAAATTTAATGCTCGCAAATAGGAGTGAGCTAACCCAGAATGATAAATTGTAAATGGTTCACCCGTTGAACCGGATGTTCTTGTAATACGAGGGTAGTGTTTATCAAAATCACTAGATTTTATATCATTAAAATTTTTTGTTATGATTTTTTTAGTTTGTATTGGGATCTTTTGAATGTCCTCAAATGAATTAAATTTATTGATTTTGAAGTCGTTATCTGTAAAGAGTTTATTATAATACTTGGTTTTTTTATAAGCATGGTTTAATAAATCATATAACTTATTAAATTGAATTTCTTCTAATTTTGATCTATCTAACCATTGTTCTTCTTTACAAATATTAAATAAACTGACGACTGTAGTTTTCATATACCAATCGATTATTCTAAATTTAGCCTTATTCAACATATTCTATCCTGTTAATATCTTTGTAAATAGTTTCAACAACTTTTTCCCATGAAACGTTTAATAGTATTTCATTATAAATCTTTTTCTTATTTTCAATGTTTTCTTTCAACGCCAAATCAAGATAATTAAGAAATTCTTCCCTCGTTTTAGCTAAATAAACAATATTTCCAAATCTTTCTTTTACCTCAGGTATATCAACACTAACAACAGGCTTACCTAAGGCAAAATATTCTAATAATTTTAATGGACTTGAGTTTTTTATCCATTCCCTTATTATCCAAAACATTATCGCTACATCAAATTGTTTCCCATAAAAAGGTATTAAATTATATGGTACTTTACCAAGAAAAAAAATGTTCTTCCTTTTCTCTAATTCTGGAATAGAGATTAATTTTTCCCCTATAAAAACAAAATTATATTCTGGCCTCAGTTCCGAACAATAATCTATAATATTCCAATCATTAGAATCCGTTAGAGTTCCATAATAACCTATTATCGGATGCTTTATATTTTTCATATTTTCAGGAATAAATTCTTCCTTAATTTGAAAATGGGAAATATCCACAGCATGGGGTAAATAATTAATTATAAAACCCTTTTTTTTCACATTTTCACAAATCTGTAATGATGCTCCATAAACAAGTTTTGAGATTAATAATAACCTTCGATCCAATTCTTCTAAGTATTTTGTATTTTTAAGTTCACGAAAGGATATATACATATCAGAATAATAGTAAATTACAAATGCTTTATTTAATTTTTTATCTAAAATTCCAAATGATGGAGATGAAATGAAGTAATATTTACATTTTATACCCACTAAAAATGCTATGCACTTAATCTGAAACCATAAAAAATATGCATTAAATCTATTCATTATTTTATTATATACTGGTAATGTGAGAGGTGATAAAACATAAAAATTTTTTTCAGGCTTACGGAAATATCTTAAGTAACTTTTCAATTTTCTAATGATTAACTGCCAACCTTTCTTTCGTTTTAATGATGGAAATCTATGCCCTATTGAATTTACCCATAAAACTTTCCCATTTTTTGAAAATTCTTTGGCTATATGATACCTAGAGTGAGGATTACTATTCCAATAATCATCCCCAGCCAAACAGATCCAATCTTTATTTATTTGCATATCTTTTATAAATTATTTCTAAGTTACCGAACTCAATATTTGGTAAGCTCATACACCAATCTAAAAATTCTTCGACTAATTTTATCTTTTCTATGGAATTATGATATCTATGGTGTAAAAGTACCCCAATTGTTTTTTGATTTTCATATTTTTGGAATTCTTTTATTAATTCATCGAATGTTAACATTTTACAGTTGGAGAATTCATCATAATATTTTTCAATGAAACTTATGTTCATATCTATTTCAAATAGATTTGTTCCGGGATAATAATTCAAATTCCAAGAAACATGATGATTAAACAAATAACCTTTTTTAAGAATGTGTCCAATTTTATAAAAAATTCGTCTAGTTAATTTTATATTAAAATGAGAATTAATAACTTTAAAATTACAATCATTGACAGCTTTTATAGCATCCAGATTATATGTTCCATATGGAAAATTAAACGCAGGGAACCATAAATTCCCAAAATATTTATCCATTAATTCTTTACCTGCTTTTATATCCTTTAATTGTTCTTCATAGTTTCTTTGGCCACCAAATTCACCCTTTTTTATTTTATTCTTATGTCTATGGTCATAGCCATGCTGCATAATTTCGATTAGTGTAGGATATTTTTGTTTTACATCAATAAGCCAATTAACAACATCTTGGGTAATATTTGCTGGTTCAACTGCGTGCGTTATAGGAATATTGCGTTCAACAAATAAATCAGTAATTTCAATTAGTGATTTATCCATCTTGTTTCTTAAATCGTCATTTCGGAAAAAAATAATCATTTATTTACCTTTTTTGTTATAATGATTATTCGCGGTGCAATACATTTTATATTTAACCAACGGAATATTATCTCAAATGGGTATAAAATCAGCAATATCTTTGAATCTGAATTAACTCTTCCTGGTAACCAAGCATAAGTTTTAGTTTTTAACAACAAGAAACCTTTCTTTTGAAGTAAATTTTTAATTCTTGAATATGTCTGGAAGTAATAATCTGGGGTCTCTGATTTTCGGATTTGGGGAATAACTTTTTGATAATATTCTTGTAAGAATATTTGGGCATAAAATTAAAAATAAAAATTCCGTTTACACTCAAAACTTTTCTTACTTCTTCTAAAAAATCTGAAAACTTTGCACCTATTAATAATGGAACATCCAAACAATAAATAATATCATATTTTTCCCCTAATGAGGAGATTTCAAGACCTGATAACCTGTGGCAAATGATATTATTGTTACGTGCTTTTATTAAAGCTGCTTCATCAATATCTACCAATTCAATTGAAAATCCTTTTTTCTGAATTTGTGAGGCATGAATACCTGTCCCCCCCCCCCCCCCACACATCTAAAATTTTTGATTCTATGCTAAGTTGCTTTAAAATACATTCAATTTCAAAATCAACCATGAATTTACCCATAATAGTTGAATCATATCTTTCATCCCAGTTGGAGCCATAACGTGTAAAATTTTTATTTTTTATATAAAAATACATATGTAATTTGTTTACAATTCGTAAAACCGAAAAAACTTTTAAATTTATCGAAAACAAAAGAACATTTTATTCTTTTAGGACAATAACGAATAATAAACATTGCAAATTTCATTTGAAATTTTTTCCCAATTAAAATTAGATTTAGCAAATTCTAAAGCTTCATTGCTGTATTTTTCGTAAATATCAGGATTATCTATTAGGAAATCTATTTTTTCTGCAATATCAGCTGAATTTTTGGGGCTTACCAACATGATAAAATCCTTATTGAAATCCGATATCCCTTCATCGTAACATCCAATAACGGGTAAACCCATACTCATAGCTTCTAAATAGACCACACCTAATGCTTCATTCCAACTTGGCATTACTAAAAGATTAAAATTTGGCAACAGATTTAATACTTCATCATGCTTCATTCGACCTAAAAATTTTATTTTATCTTTTAAATCTAATTTTTCAATTAGCAATTCTAAGTTACTTTTCTCTTCTCCGTCACCTATTACAGTTACTTCTATTTTACTAGAATATTTTGATAATTTTATCGCTTTAATTAAATATTCAGTCCCTTTTCTTTTTATTAAATGACCAATAAAAACAATTTTAAACTTTTCATCAATGATTTTTTTGCACTTGCCAAATTTATTTACTCCAAAATATATTACAGAAACGTTTGAAACACCTATAAATTTAATTATATTATTTCTTGTTTTATAACTATTTGCAATTATATGATCTGCATTTTTATACACAATGTTTATTAATTCTTTTTCTATGGATGGTAAGTTGTTAAAATAAAAAATATCTCTTCCATGAGAATGCATGATATAAGGAATTCCTAATATCTGTTTTATTTTTTTTGCAATGTATCCTTCAATAAGTCCATGTGCATGAATAATATTAATTTTATTATTTATAATATAATTAATAATTTTCCATTTGTTCATTTTCCATGCGAAATAACAATTTAACCAATTTAGTTTTTTAATTCCAAATGCAGGAATATAAAACATTCTTATTACATTTATATCTTTGTTAAGATAGAAATCTTTCTTAAAATACATATGAAATTTTTTATTCGATATTTTAAGATTTTCAAATAATGACTTCGAAATTACTTTGGTTGGAACTAATACAAAAATATCTTTGTCACAAAATTTATTAATATTTATTACTATATCTTCAATAAAAGAATAGGCTGAATTATGAATAATATTAGGTAAGTCTGGTGCTATATGCAAAACTTTCAATTTATTATAAGTTATAAATTATGTGATATGTTTTTATTTATTTAATCATTTTTTTTTTGCGATTACTAAAATATGAGAATAATATATATAAGGAATATTTTTACTATTATTAATTAAATCTAAAACATTTTTATTTTTTTTATCTCTAAAAAAGTTATAAATTATAACAAGAATTTGTGAAATGTGTATGTAAAATAAAATAATTGGCGATAATATTATCTTTAATAATTTCATTTTAACTGTTTTCATTAATAAATAATTTACTTCCAAAAGCAATGTTGTGAATTCATCGGTTACGATTATTATTTCTTCTAATTCAAAATTATTTTTAGTTAACAAATATTTTAATCCAAAGTGTGTATATCTGAAATAATCTATAGGTTCTTCATGAGTATGCCAAATAAAATTTGTGGTTAAAATAAGATTTCCGTCTTTTTTTAATAATCTATTAATTTCTTTTATAGCAAGTTCAGGTTCATTAAGATGTTCCAAAACTTGTATTAATAAAATAGTATCGGCATATTCATTATTTAATGGTATTTCATAGATGTTAGAAATAATATCTACATTTTTAATATTATGAAAAGAATCACTATAATCTATTCCAATAAAATTTTTATCCTTAAAATATTTTTTGTATTTATTTTCACCACAACCTAAATCTAGTATTATACTACCAGAATATTTTTTTAAATATTTTAAAACATATTTTTTTGTTATTAAATTAATTGCCCATCTATGATTAAATAACTTATTAGAAATGAAATAATATATAATTTTAATAAAATATTTTAAAAGTTTTTTTATTCTATTATAATTATTTTTCGATATGATTTTACCTTTATATTTTAGTGATACTTTTAAACCTTCTAAAGGAGATAAATAAAAACCCTGATAAACTGACTTGCTTAATTTATGCACTCTAAACTTTGCTAATGGTCTTTTAGCGTAATGTCCTTTAGATATTTTTAATAATTTAATAAAAAGATCATAATCCATAACTTGATGTAAATTCTCGTCCAAACCATCTACTTTGTCCCAAAATTCCTTTCGATAAAATGATCCTGGCTGAGGTACCCTCTGATCTACATTTAATAAATATTCTACAGAAAGTTCATTAAATTTCACATATTTAATCTCATGATCATATTCATCAATATATATTAAATCACCATAAACAATACCTATATTTTTATCTTTATTAAAAACATTTACAATATATTCAATAGTATCTCTGCAAAATAGATCATCAGAACCTATCCAAGTTACTATTTGACCTTTTGCTTTTCTTATACCTTTATTTATTGCATTACTTTGGCCTCTATCTTTTTCACTTATCCAATAGCTAATTTTTTCTCTAAATCTTTTTATAATATCCAAGGTTTTATCTTTTGAACCACCATCAATTACAATTATTTCAATATTTTTATAAGTTTGATTAATAATAGATTGTAATGTTTTTTCCAAAAATTTATACGAGTTATAGGTTGGAATAACTATTGAAACCAATGGTTCAAATTTCATATAATTGTAAATTAAATTATATTTAATATTAATAAAGAAATTAAGAATGATATTTTGAAAATTTCTTCTATCAGATTAGGGCTTATAAATGCAATAATAAATATCTCGCATAAAAGAGTGATAACTATTGCCCAAACTTTACTATCCATTTTTTTGTATAATTTAATTTTATACAAATAAAATATTGGATAAATAAATAACAACAAAAAAAGTGCTGTTCCCCCAAATCCCATACTGGCAATAAATCCACCCCAAGATTGATCACCTACTAAAATTGTACCCGTTTTATCCCATCTTCTAATAAATAGATCAGGGTAATATTTTGATGAAAGATCTTCTCTCATAAAGCCAAGACCAAAAATTGGATTGACGCTCATTGTTTTTTCAAGCCGACTAGTAATTATATCTGCCCTTAATTCAAAATTGTTTACCTCATAAATAGAACCAGCCAACATTACTTCATCAATTCTGTTTTTGAAATATTCATACTGTTTTGGAAAAATCACATTAGTTAAAATAAAAGCAGTAAATATTAGTACAACAAAACTCAACACATCTTTGGTTAATTTTAATCGCACCCTAAATATTAATATACGTATCAAGAATGATGATATCACGATTACAATTGCAGCTATCAATAAAGTTCTTGTATAAACTAATAGCACATTAGCTAATAATATTGAAATTATTATTAACTTGTAAAAATTTAGTTTTTCAGCCAATAACATTCGTGATAACACAAAGAATAAAAAGATTGGGAATGCATAAAAGTTTCTATAAATTAATGTGCCATAATAAACATCTTCTTGATATGATCTTACTGCGAATAAAGTTATACCAAAACCAAAATTAAGAATATACATAATAGCTAAAATTAAAGTTATAACATCAACATATTTAAGGAGTTTGTCTATACCTGTTTTTTCAACGCGCAAAATAATATTAATGAAAAGAGGAATACTTGCGTATCTAAAAAATATTCTGAATACTTTAAAGGAAGAGATAAAATTTCCATACAATATAACAGAAAGTAAAAAATTTAAAATTATAAAAGCAATGAATAAAAATATAATTTTTTTATAAACTTTTAGAAATTTATTTTTATGTAAAATTGGTGTGTAATTATAATAGAAGTAAAGAAAAATTAATGTAATAACAATTAATACAAAGTCATCTTGCTGTAACACACCTTCAATTGAAAAAAATGAGTAAGGTAAAAATCCGAAAAAATTAGTTGAGATTACGAATGGAATTAATAACAACAACTCAGGTTTTTTTTTAGCGAATATTATTATTTTAAAAAAGAATAAAATTATAATTGTTAGTATGATATATGTTAACATAATAATAGTTATTTAATAACTTTTTCAATAAGATTTTTTAATTTTCTCCCTGCCGCATTCTAATTCAAAACCTCTTCGTATCTTTCTCGGGAGTATAGGCAAAGCGTTTCATTATTTCCACTCTGTATAATTTTAATAATTTTTTCTGCAAACTCTTTACCACTTGCTTATAAAGGTAATAAATATCCATTTATACCATCTTTAACAATTGTTGGAATCCCACCCATTATTGTTGTAAGAACCGGTAATCCAAATGCTGCTGCTTCACAAAATACAACACCATAATATTCCTTTCTGGAAGGCATTATAAAAAAATTAGATTCTAAATATAACTATCATAAAATTTCCTTATCTTCATTTTTATTCTTATCCAGAAAAGGAATGACATTAAGTTTTTTACTACTATAATTTTGAAGAGGTATACAACCGACGACGGTTAGATTTGTATCAATACCAAGATTATTCAATTCAATCATTTTATCAAAAGCAATTTCTCCGCTTTTTTTGCTCAATCTTTACCTATAAAAAGTAATTTTATGGGTCCTTTAATTTCGTGCTTTAATTCACTTCTATTTGGTATCTCATTAATATTAGCACCAAATGGAATTACTTTTACCTTTTCTTCAGGTACTTTGTAATAATCAATTGCAGACTTTGCCGCCCATTCTGAAGAATATATTGCTAAAGAAGAAATATTTAAAGCTAGCTTCTCCATTCTGTCTACATTTAGAATACTTAGACTTGATACATTGTTAAAATAATATCCAATCATAACATAAAAATTTACATCTGTCCAAAATAATTTTTGAATTTTTGTTTCTAAATAAGCTATTGGTATTGTACCTGGAGTAAGAATTATATCGAAGTTTTTCCCCTTAAGTTGTCTTGTAACTTACTCAGCATAATATCTTTCTATACTTTCTGTTCTCTCTTCATAGAAGTGTTTTTTCAATTAATTTCCAATAACCCTTTTTAAAATAATTCTTCAAATATTTTTTATTTTTATATTTCCAATAGATTCAACCTCACCAACATATTTTTTTAATGTATCAACGATGTAATAACCTAAACCCGACCAATTATTAACATTTGTGCTATAATAAGTTGTTACATATGCAATTTTTAATTTTTTCATACTTTTTTGAAAATTATATTAATTATAAATTCTAACAAGTGTTTTTGCTACTAGGTTGTTATTTCCAAAATACCTTTTTATATCTTCAAGTTTAATAAGATTAAAAATTTTGTATAGCGGCACGGTCAAAAACACCAAAAGTATTGGTATTATTATTATTAAAATATTGTGCCCGCCTAGAAGTATCTTGATAATAAAACCAGAGGCAAGTAAAATAATAAACACTATAAATAACTTAATTACTTGCGAAATAGAATCGAATATTAAACTATTCAAATATTTTTTCTGGTAATAAAGAGAAAGAATAAATGAACTCATAATTGCCGCAACATTTCCTATTATTAAAGCATAATAACCAAAATAATGAACACTGAGGAAAAAGAATAATGCATTAAAAATAACATTTGAAAGCTGTAGTATTATTGTTTTTTCAGCTAAATCTTTTGCCATTAAAAATTGATAATTTGGTATAACAGTACTACTGCCGATTAAATGAAAAGAAATTATAATAATTGATGTTGTTGAAATAATATCAACATTGTTACCTATCCATATTTCTATAAAAGGTTTCATTAATATTATTGTAAGCACAATAATAGGTATAATTACTAAAAAAGTTTTTTGCTCCAAATCGTGAACATACTTTCTTATGACTGTTTTATCTTTTTGTTCTGATATAAATGGAAAAAGAGGATAAAATATTTTTGCGATAAAACCCCAGAGCTGGCCTCTCAGTCTAAGTGCTATATCATAATAACCTACTTCTGTGACGCCAATAAAATTAGAAACCAAAATTTTCGTAAATGGCTCATAAAAAAAACCAATCAAACCGCTTGTATATATTTTAATTCCATAATTAATCTGCTTCTTAGCTGATTTAAAAAAGTTTTCAGATACACCTTTTAATGAAATTGTTCCCCATACATTTATTGCACTAAATATTGTGATAACAAACCATATAAAAGCCGATATAAATATTGCCTTTCCAATTGCAGGAAGACTCTTCCCTGAATATAAAAATACCAATATTAAACCCCAATAAAGCAGATTGTAAAGGATTTGTTGTATACTAGTAAGATAAATCTTTTGAAGTGCGTCGAGAACTGATTTAAATATCTGACCAGTAAATAAGAAAAAATTAGCCCAGATCACCCAAAAATATAACCATTTTGCTTCCCCATAAGTTTTTATTGGAATATTCAATACATTAATTAATATAAATTTATTAAATATAATAACTATTAAACTAAGCGGTAATACTAATGATATTGTTATTATAAAATTTACTATAATATCAATATTTGATTCTTTACACTTCCCCTGCCCAGCAATAAACTTTACTAAGGCATTGGTCAAGCCTAAATTTATGAATGTATTTAAATTACCAATTACCATTATCAACGCAAAAACACCATAATATTCGCTCCCCAGCATTTTTATAAATATAGGGACAGCCCAAAAGACTAATACAAGATTTAATAGTGTTTGAATTATACCGAAAATTGAATTTTTAACTAGTAATTTTTTCATTATAAGATTTGATTTCTCTATACTTAAAAATTCTTGATGATATTTCAACTTAAATGGTATATGAAATTAAATCTTTAGTGACAGCAGCTCCTCCCCCTATAACCGCTTCCCCACCAATAGTGACCCACTGGATTTATTACAACGTTTGAACCAATCCACACATCATCTTCAAATAATAACTGGTTTTGCAATTACAGGTGCAAAACGAATTGTTTCATAAGTATAGTCGTGTGTTAGTGAAGTAATTGCAGTATGGGCTGCAATCATTACACTGTTACCAATTTTCACTCCACCGTGTCCCCAGATATGAACAAAGGAAACAATTGAAACATCATTACCGATTTCTATTCCATGTTTCCCCTCAAAAACAACAGGGAAATTTATATATATCCTTTTTCTCACCTTTTTACAACCAAGTAGAAAAATATTAATTTTAATTCTGTGTAAACAATTTTTTATTTTATTAAATATGAATTTTTTTATAAAGGCAGCATTTAATTTTTTATTCATAATTTAATAAGTTATATATTTTAGAAAATATTTCTTCATCTATCAAATAACCATGATTACCAATAAAAAAGCCATTAGAATGGAGATAATTTGCGTTGAATAAATCTCCTTTTGCTTCATAATTAAAGTATTTAATACAAGGGTTTTTTAAGAAATTACCCGCTACTATTGGTCTTACTTCTATGCCATTTTGTATAAATCGCTTTATAATATTATCTCTTTTATTTTCTAATCGGTTTTTAAGTATGATGGAAAAACCAAACCATGAACTACTTCCAATTTCTTTTTGTATTAGAATATTCTCATTATTCCCAAAAATTTTTCTAAATGATGCAGCATTTATTCTTCTGTTTTCTACTAAACTCGACAGTTTTTGTAATTGCTTAAGCCCAACTGCAGCTTCGATTTCCAAAGGTCTTAAATTATAACCTGGCAAAATAAAATTGAACATCTCGTAAAATTCATTATCACTTTTTTTATAAATCTTACTATTTATAGGTAAATTTCTAGTCCAACCATGTGCTCTTAAACTAAGCATTATATGATATAATTCTTCATCATTTGTAATTGCAACTCCTCCCTCCATAGTACTAATATGGTGTGAATAAAATAAAGAAAATGTGCCAATAATTCCGAATGTCCCTGTGTATTTACCATTGTATTTTGCTCCCATAGCCTCACAATTATCTTCAATAAGAAGTAAGTTATATTTATTAATTATTTTAATAAGTTCATCAAAATCATTAGGGTTTCCTAATAAGTTTACAGCGAATATTGCTTTTGTTTTTTCTGTTATTGCTTGCTCAATTTTTTTTAAATCAACATTTAGTGTATTAATATCAATATCAACAAAAATTAATTTTAATCCATACTGGTATAATGGGAAATAAGTAGTGCTCCAAGAAACAGCTGGAACAATAACCTCATCACCTTTATTCAATTTCCTAGCATAAATAAGAGAAGCGATTGCAATAAGATTTGCTGACGAACCAGAATTAACCATAATTGCAAATTTAGAGCCAAAATACTTAGCAAATTCTTTTTCGAATTCTGCAGTTTTTTCCCCCATAGTAAACTTTTTATTTTTCAGAACTTCCAAAATAGCGTCTACTTCTTCCTGTCCCCAGGTATCAGATGTTAAAGGATACTTCATAGTTTTGCTTGCTTTCATAATTGTTTAAGTACCATTCATATGTCTTTTTAATTCCAGTATAAATATCGGTTTGAGGTTTCCATCCCAAGTTAAATATCTTAGAAGAATCCATTAATTTTTTAGGCATACCATCTGGTTTAGTTTCATCATAAATGAATTCACCCTTATATTCTACTACTTCTTTAATTATTTCAGCTATTTCTTTAATAGTAAAATCATTACCATACCCTATGTTTATTGGCGTATTTTCATTATAATTATTCATTAAAAAAATTAAACCATCAGCAAGATCTTCAACAAAAAGAAATTCTCGTCTAGCCTTTCCTGTACCCCATATTGTAACATTTTTATTTCCTGAAATCTTAGCATCATGAATTCTTTTTATTAGCGCTGAAATAACATGTGAATTCTCATTTTTAAAATTATCATAAGGGCCGTATAAATTTGGGGGAATTGCAGATATAAAGTTGCAATTATATTCTTTATTATAATATTCACACAATTTTACACCAGCAATTTTAGCAATTGCATAACCTTCATTAGTTGGTTCTAAATAACCTGATAATAAATATTCTTCTTTCATAGGTTGTGGACAATTTCTAGGATAAATACAAGAACTTCCTAAAAATAATAGTTTTTTTACTTTAATAATTTTAGCCGCTTCTATAACATTAGCAGCAATCATTAGATTATCATATAAAAATTGTGCGGGATATTTAATATTTGCTAATATACCACCTACCCTGCCTGCTATTAAAAATATTATATCTGGTTTATTTTCGCTCAAAAAATCAAATGTTTCTTTTTGTTTTCTTAGATCCAATTTATCACTGGAAACATAAACAAGATTATTATATCCAAGGGCAATTAATTTTTTTAATATAACTTGCCCCACCATTCCAGTATGTCCAGCAATATAAATTTTATCATCAAAATTCATTAAAGTACTCTATCATTTATTAATGATTTTTCATATTTAATCCAATTTAATTCTTTCTCTTTTAATAAATTAATACCTTCACCAATTGGTTTTAATCCAACTCTTAAAAGATCAAAATCCACCATAATTTTAATTAAATCATAAAAATTATATCTTGGGCTCCAATTAAGAATTTTCTTAGCTTTAGATATATCAGCTTGAAGTATATCTACCTCAGTTGGTCTAAAATAATTTTTATCAATTTTTATTAAAACCTGACCTTTTTTCAAATGCGTATTTAGATCATTTTTATCTATATTTTTTATTAAACCAACTTCGTTAATGCCACTTCCTTCCCATATAATTTCAATACCACAATATTTAAATGCATTTTCTACAAATTCTCTTACCGTATGACATATGCCTGTCCCAATCACAAAATCATCAGCTAAACTTTCTTGTAATATTTTCCACATCACTTCTACATATTCAGGGGCAAAACCCCAATCTCTTATAGCATTTAAATTCCCTAAATACAACACTTTCTGTTTATTTGATAATATATTTGCTAATGCTCTTGTTATTTTTCGTGTCACAAAAGTCTCGCCTCTTCTTGGACTTTCATGATTAAAAAGTATCCCGTTTGAAATAAATAAATTATAACCTTCCCTGTAATTTTTTGTCATCCAAAATGAATATACTTTTGCACAGGCATACGGACTTCTTGGAGCAAATGGTGTTTTCTCTGACTGCGGTGGTGGTGAATTTCCAAACATTTCAGAAGACGATGCTTGGTATAATTTAATCGGTTTGTCTATTCTTCTAATGGCTTCCAAAATTCTAATAGTCCCCATTGCATCAATTTCTGCTGTGTATTCTGGTATTTCAAAACTAACTTTAACATGTGATTGAGCAGCTAAATTATAAATTTCATCTGGTTTTATATGATTAATAAGATTTACAATTTGTTCACCACTTGCTAAATCACCATAATATAGATATAATTTATTATTTTTTTCATGAGGATCTATAAATATATGGTCTATTCTTTGAGTATTGAATGTACTTGATCTCCTTATTATTCCATGAACTTCATATCCCTTTGATAATAAGAACTCTGCCAAATAACTTCCATCTTGTCCAGTAATACCAGTTATTAATGCTTTTTTAATTTTCATTTCTTTCCTTTTAGTTATTAATTATTTAATAATATAATTATGAGTAATTTTATAAAATTTTTCACAGCTCCGCCCTGTCACTCACAGAGCTATTTATTAATTAAACTCCTATACTTGCTACTTGCCCCTTGCTACATTCTTCTGACATTAGTATCATTTCTTTATTAGCACACAGAAAAACACAGATTCTTTAGATTTTCTTTGTCATTTAGATTCTTCAGTCGAAACTTCATGTCGTTCTGAGTCCGCCAAAGGCGGACGAAGAACCTCATATAAAATTATAAAGTAATAATTAGATTCTTCGTCGCCCGCCAAAGGCGGACTCCTCAGAATGACAATATACCAAAGTCATTCTGAACTTTGAGTTCCCTGCTGTTTCAATATTTTTGTACTAAGTTTCTCAAAATCCCAATATTCCATTATTCCAAACTCTCTGTTCTCCTCATTATCATTGAACCCCTTCAGGGTTCTAAAATTTATCTTGTTTAACACTCCTATTTGAATATTAAACCACTTCGTAGTTTTTTAACCTGTAACCTGAAACCCTTTATATATTTGCACGAAACTGCGTTTCGTGTTACAATCCACCAGTCCATTATTCCCTTTTACTCTTACCTGTATTCCCACAGCATTGTCAAAACACATCCATAATTATACATTACAAAATTTTGTTCATTAAAATATTTGTCTTTTTCACATCTATAATCTTTTG
>NZ_BAAJAO010000030.1:0-20134 GCF_057554405.1 Rosettibacter sp. KY25
TTTATTTGCAGGTCCCTGAAATCCGAACTCTGTAACAAACAAACTATTATCATACTTAACAAAAGAATAATCAATCCATCTGCTCCATATGTCCCATTGATGCCGATTCCCACTGTTTTGAGAATTTGGGTCTTCGTCAAATCCAAATGGAGAAGATTGCCAATATGGTCTATATGAATCAAGATTTTCAAGAATAGATGGAATTACTTTGCTAAATATTTTATAGCCGGGCATTTTTTTATAACTCTTTTTCTGTTCTTGATACCAAATCCATTCATTTTCATTATTGCCGCACCAAATTGCAATTGAGGGATGATATTGTAATCTATTTACATTGTAATTAATTTCTTTCTCAATATTTTGAATAAACTCTTTATGTTCAGGATATGAACCACATGCAAACATAAAATCCTGCCAGATAAGCAAGCCTAATTCATCACAAATTTCATAGAACAAATCATTTTCATATATACCACCGCCCCAAACTCGAACAAAGTTCATATTGGCATCTTTAGCATATAAAAGTAATTGACGATATTTATCTTCGGTTACTCTCGTTAAGAATGCATCAGCAGGAATCCAGTTTACTCCTTTTGCAAATATTTTCTTGCCATTAACTATAAATCGAAATGTATTTTTATTTTTTTCTTTTAACTGCAGTTCAATTTTTCTAATTCCAACTTTTTTATTTAATGAATCAATAACATTCTTCTTATCATCAATTATTTTAATTTCGAGATTATACAAATTCGGTTTGCCATAACCATTGGGCATCCATAATTCCGGGTTTTCAATTTTCAATTTGATTTTATTAGAATAATTTTTCACTTCAATCAATTTATTCACAGAAACCTTTTCGTTGAATATTTTCACAATAGCAGAAATTTTCTCATCGGTAAATCTTTTAATATCAAATTCAATTTCTACAATTGCATAATTGTTTTTTATTTCTTTTGTGTAAAAACGAAAATTCTCAATTTCAGCTTTGTTGATCTTTTTTAGATAAACATTTTTCCATAACCCCATTGTCGGGAAAGATGGACCCCAATCCCATCCAAATGAATATTGAGCTTTTCTTATGTATACTCTGTAAGAATTTAATGCAACAGGAAGCCTGCCGTAATTTCTTTCCTGTTTTTCTGCATATTTAATCGGTGATTCAAAGATGAGCTTTAGTTCATTATTTTTTTTATTTAAAATCTTTGTAACATCAAATTCATACTTTATAAACATATTCGAGGCAATGCCTATTTGAATGTTATTCAAAAATATTTTTGCTATTGTGTCAATTCCCTCAAATACTAATTTTATATTCGATGAATCATCATGTAAAAAGGGCAAATCAAAAGTTGTTTTGTAAATCCAATCACTTTCCGAAATCCATCCAAGCTTATTTTCATTATCTGAATAAAATGGGTCTTCAATCAAATTATTTTTTAGTAGATCAGTATGAACTGTCCCGGGGACTTCAGCTTGAATGCTTTTAATTTTTTTTATTGCTTCAGGTGTAAATGGTGAATAATTTTTCCCGAGACTTAATTCCCAATTTTTATTTAATAAATATTTTTCATTCATAATTTTTATCCTCTTTAATCATAACTTTATTGTGAGTTCTTCAATTTTGTTTTGATGAACAAAATTAATATCTATTATCCACCCATAATTAATTTTTCTAATTATATAATCCACTTTGCGATTTGGACTTAGAAGAATTTCTTTCGGAATTCGATTCGTCATTATTGTTGTTTTGTTTTTGTGACCTTTAAATGCTTTAAGAAAAATTTTCATTTTGTTGTTACTAACATTTATATCATCGAGAATAGAATTTGTTGTTTTCAAATAAGAATTTTGTATTGCCCCTGTTGAAAAAGTAATTTCCCTAACGTTCGATAATTTTTGCGGCAGTACAAAAGAATAAATTTCCTTATCATTAATTTTATTTCGATAAACCTTATCTCTCATAATACGAACTTTGGATAAATGACCACTTACATTAAGATTCAATACACACTCTTTTTGATTTGGGAGTAAGTATGGATTGAATTCTATATTCCATTCATTATAATTTATTCCAAACAAATGATAAAGAGTATAAAGATACCAGCCTGCAGCCCATAAAAATTGTGGTTTATCAATTGTCCCATAAACTTTTGAATTGTTATAATCACCATTTCTAACTTCATACATTGCTGGTTGACCATTTGGTCCATTCATAATTCCATCAATTGTCATATTGTTTTTGATAAAACTAAACGCTCTTTCCCTGTTATCAGCTGAAATGAGAGCTAAAGCATACCATGCATTTGAATGAAACCAGATCCCTCCATTCAAATAATAAAATTTATCACCTGCTTCGTTGCCTGCAAATTGCCATAAGTCTTTAAGCTCACTAAAATCCATTGGATAGACAGTATAGACGCCTGCATTTTTATCTAACAAAAATTTTTCAGCTGCATTTATCATTTCCAAAATTTTTGATGAATCAATTACATTAAAATGGGATGCAAGCAATGAACCACTGTAATAATGTTCATCAACCGAATCTGGCTTCAAATAATTCATCAGATAATGAAATTTTTCTATCCATAATTTTTCATTTAAGCTCATTTCAATTTTATCTGATAATACTTCATAGTCAGCAAGTTTATTTTCATTTTTTTCAATAAATGCAGAAATAAAAATAAATGCACGAATTGCTTTGATAGTTAAAATCGTTATGTAACTTCGTGGTCCGTAAAGTTTCCCAATATCCCACCAATCAGGACGATAAGACCATATTAAATCATCATCCCCTTTTGTTTTCAATGCATTGGAAAGTGATTGTTCGATGTATGGATAGATTTGCTCTATAAATTTTTTATCTTGGGAATATTTCAAATATTCTGCTGCAACTATGATAAACCACAAATTATTCCAGTTATCAAAATCTGCATACTCAGTTACAAATGCAGAATCTTTCCAGTAGTAAGCATGAGGAATTATTTTATCTTGGTTAGCATGTTTTATAATGAATTCAAAATCTTTTCTTACTCTATCTAAATTAAATTTCACAGCAGCAAAGTCTGTCATCAAAACATCATGTGTAAAATAAAAATTATATTCAGCTGGACATGGCATTGGTTCTATTTGTCCGTCAATATAATGTTTATTAACCTCAAGAATAGCATTAGACCATTTTACTGTTTTATCTATCCAATTATCTCCACTTATAATTATATCATTTTTACTAACTCTTGATAAAATAAAATTTTCAAAGTCATTAACTTCTTTTTTATAATTCTTCATTAAATAATCAGCTAATTCTTCACTTTCATTTACCTTACACGTACCAATAATTTGTTTAACGATAAATTTTTCGTGCGGCTTTATTTTTTTTCTGTAAAGAAAATTTGAAGCTGGTTCTTCAATTAAATTTTTATACGAAGAATACATTTGAAAGTTTATTTTATCTATTAGAGATTTATTGATAACAAAATCGAATGGTTCTTCCCCAACACTCAAAATAAATATTCGAGTGTTCTGCGTTTCTTTTGCTAAATTATCAGCGAATATTGCAGCTCCATCATTTTTTGAAATAGTCTTTATAGATTTTTTTAATTCAAATGTATGGGAAGTTCTTAATGCAAGAGACAATCTTGTATATAGTTCAACTTCTTTTGTTTCATTCGTATTGTTCTCAATGGAATATGAAATTACAATCGCAGGTTTTGACTTAGTAAACTGGTAATATATTTCAATAGATTTTTCATCTTCAGTTTTATAAAATTTTACAGAGTATGGAGTAAGTTCAATTTGAAAAGATTGATTATTGAGCCATTGATATTCATCTCCAAATTTTACTCCAATGTTCATAACATAAGTTGTATCGCGATACCAGTAATCTTTGCTTAAATCAATACTATTTGCCACAGGATAATAAAAACTAAATCTTTGAGGGACTGGACAGCTGTGATGAAATTCTGAGCCAACATAAAAACTTCCAACTTCTATTTTTGCATTGCCTTTATAATTAATCTTTTCAAAATTTTTGTTTTGTGAAAATATCTGCAAAGAAAAAAAAGCAGTGAAAAAAATTGATACTAAAAATTTTGTTTTCATTTTTCATTTAATAATTTATCAAGTAATTCATTTAAGTCAACAAATGCAAAACTGCTTGCATAGTCAGACATTGCATAAGGAAACACAAGATAATTTTCATTAATCACGCCACCGCATGAATACACAACATTTGGGACATAACCATTTCTTTCATGTTCTTTAGCTTCGAGCAAAGGTGTTTTTAATCTTCCAATTAATTTTGATGGGTCATCTTTATCCAACAGAAAGGCTCCAATAGAATATCTTCTTGCAGGGCCCACACCATGACTTAAACACAACCAGCCTTTATCAGTTTCGATTGGCGAGCCACAATTCCCAATCTGAAAAAATTCCCAAGAATATTTTGGCTCCATTAACAATTGTTTGGAATTCCATTCATATAAATTATCCGAAAACATAATGAAATTATTTTCGTTATCTTGGCGTGAAAGCATAACATATTTGCCATTAATTTTTCTTGGGAAAAGAGCCATTCCTTTGTTTTTAACTTCTGAGCCTTTTAAACTGGCGATTGTAAAGTTGAGAAAATCAATAGTTTTAAGAAGCTGCATTGAAATATTATGTCCATCATATGCACAATAAGTTGCATAATAAGTTTTTTCTCCATTATCTTCAGTAAAAAGAACAAAACGAGCATCTTCCATTCCATTCATTTCTAAATCTAATTGAGGGAAAAGAGTTCTTTCAGAAATATCAATTGGTTCAAATCTGGCTTCATATATGTCGTCTGAAATTAAATTAATCTCAGGCATTTCAGCAAAATCTGATGGTGGATCGAGCTCAATATTATTATCACTATCAATTACCCCGCTTCTGAAAACAATTGATGAAACATGGCCTTCCCCAGTTGCTCTCAAACTAATAATAAATCTCTTTTTATTACTTGGTAAACCGGATTGGTCGGGATGCCAAACCATTGAAGGATTAAATAATGCAGCACTTTCCAGTGAGTATTCGTTTGAAAAGTATGAGCCTATTAGCAATTTTTTAATTTCTGATATATTGGTATTCAATGGACCATATTTCTTTACTTCATTGTATCTTCTTATAAAAAATTTCTCTACGTCTTTATGTCGATATGAATATAATTTCTTTACTCTTTCATATTCTTGTTCAACTTCGAGTTCAGATAAATTGTAAATTCTATTAATGATTTTTTTAATTCTTTCTTTATTGAATGGCTCGAAAGGTCTGAGAATTACACGATTAATATTTGGCTTGAGAATAACAGAAGAATAATTAATTATCATTTTATCTCCTACTAATTTTTCTGATTATTTATTTTTTCATATTCATAAATTTTTAATAAAGAAAGTAATGCTTCAATAGTTGATTCAGCTCCTGAATTTTTATTAACATTATTTTTTTCAATTATCCCATCATAACATATTCCAGAATTTACCTGATACATAATTTCATTTGCATCATTATATCCTGTAAACCATTTTAATATTTTTTTGCCAAGTTCATAATATTTTTTTTCTTTAGTTATATCCGCAGCTTTTATCGATGCAAAAATCATTGGACTTATTGTGTAAGCTATTTGTGGAAATTTCTTTATCTCTTTTACTGAGATTTTATTCCCTTCTTTTCTAACTGTGAATTCAGATAAAAATTTTTTCTTAATCAAATAGTTGTAGAAATAATTTATTTCGTTCAATGATGCTAATAAATATTTTTTATCATTAAGAATTGAATAAGCATTTAATAAAGCATAAGACTGCATATTTCCCCAGCCATGCCATGAATTTTTCCAGCTTAGAAATGCATAAAATGGGAATTGATTTTTATCTCCAGCTTGCATCAATAACATCCCATCACAGTAATTCTTTATCAGATGAATTACAGAAGAGTCGTTGAAAGACTTATAATAGTTTACCAATGAAATAACAATCAATGCTGCCTGATCTGCAGCATAATTATAAGGAAGCCAAGTTGGCTTTTTAATCCCATCAATTTGAATTGTTGATTTTTCTTTTTTGGTAATTCTTTTTAAAGCATCAATTGTTTTTTTTATTGAAGATGAAATGAGTAAAGAAAAATCTTTATCATCTTCAAAATATTTATAAGCTTCGGTCAAACTCCATAATGCACGCCAGCTCCACCAGTTTGGTTCAGCTGCACTGTTTTTATGTGTTTTATTAATCGTATAATCATCAAAAATAAAATTGTAAAAAAAACCATTGTCACTTTGCATAAACAAAATAAATTCTATCAGCTTTTGAGCTTTTCTTTTACTTTCTAAATCATTAAATAAATTATAATGTTTTAGATAAACAATTATTGCACGAGATACATCATCAACACATGCAATACCTTCATCATCATCACCAATCCATTTATAATCTGGATATTCACTGTAGATGTGGATTATTCCTAAAGTTTTTTCTTCAACATTTATTTCTTCATAAAGATTATTCAAGTGTGAAAGATTAATTAAAAGAGAATCAGAATTTGCATAAGTAATAAAATGAACAAGAAAAAATATTAATAGAATAAATTTCTTTTTCATAGTGATAACATTAATTATTTACAAACAGATAAAAGTTCAACCACAGTTGTTTCTGCAAGACAAATATTTGTATCTGCACCTGAATAATAAATTTTAATACTTCCATCAGGTTCTTCAATCCATCCACAAGAAAATACAACATTTTGTACATCACCAATTCTTTCATAATCATAATCTGGAGATAATACTGGTTCTTTTGTTTTGCCGATAACAATCCATGGTTCATTTAAATCAAGTAATACTGCTCCAAGTTTATATAAGCTTGAAATTCCAAAGCCTCTTACACCATGATAAAGCAAAAGCCATCCTTTATTTGTTTTAATTGGAGGAGATGATAAACCAATTTTATCATTTTCCCATGTTCCTCTTTCTGGTTCCATAAGAATTTTATAACCACCCCAATGAATTAAATCCGAACTTCTGCTAATCCACATATCTTTTCTTTCTTCTGCAGAAGGTCTATCAATTTTCCAGTAGAAACCATTAATCTTTTCAGGAAAAATTGCACAATCTTTATTTGATGGTTCACTTATTGGTCCATGAATTTTGAATTTCTCAAAGTCTTTAGTCTCTGCTAACATTACCAGAGGCATATACTTAGAATAGCCGGTATAAGTTATGTAATAAGTATCTAATATTTTTGTAATTCTTGGATCTTCAATTCCCCACTCACAATATTTGTAAAATTCATGATGGTCGTGAGGAGTTAAAATAGGTTTAGCATCAACATTGAAATTATAACCATCATCACTCAATGCTTTAACAAAAGAAGATCTGCCATCAGGCATTTCAACCCGGCATAAAAGCAAATATTTATCTTTATACTTAGTTACACCAGGATTAAAAATACTATTTACTTTGAATGGCACATCACTTTTAGTCAAGATTGGATTTTTATCATATCTTTTTAAGTGCATAGTTATACTACCTCAGATTAATTAACAATAAGTATTTATATGAAATTATTCTTTCAATCCTGTTGAAGCCATGCTTTGAATAAAATATTTCTGGAAAATGAGATAAGCAATAACAATTGGCAATGCAAGAAGTGCAGCCGCAGCAAGCTTTAGTCCAAGTTGTGATTCTGCTCTTCCTCCAACTGCAAACAAAGTAACAAGTTGAGGCATAGTCATTTTAGATTCATCTCTAATTACTATCAGGGGCCAGAGAACTTCGTTCCATGATGTCATGAATGTTATTATTCCAACCGTTATAATTGCTGGTATGGAATTGGGCCAAAGTATACCATAAATAATTCTCAATTCACTGCAGCCATCTATTCTTGCAGCATCAATTAAATCTTGAGGAATGGATTTGAAATATTGCCTAAACATAATGATTGCGAATGCATTCATTAAATAAGGAATAATTAATCCTGCAAAGGAATCAATCCAACCAAATTTTACAATTAAGATATATTGAGGAATCAATGTTATTTGAAATGGCAATGTCATCGTAAAAACAATTACATAAAAAATTAAATTTCTACCTTTGAATTCAAGTCGAGCTAAAGCATAGCCAACCATAGAACTGAAAATCAAAACACCAATTGTAATTGTACCAGAAACAATCAAACTATTTATAAATGCCTTTCCGATTGGAATTTTATCAAATATGATGAAGTAATTAGAAAAATTAATTTTTGAAGGAAGAAGAATTAAGTTGCCAATTTCATTTTCTGGTGCAACTGAGGCAAAAATCATCCAGATAAATGGATAAAGAAAAATCAATGAGCCAAAAGTTAATATTGCATAAAAAATAAATTTCTTCATGATCAATCTTCTTTCTCAACAAATTTTTTTTGAATAAAGACTACAAAAAGAATTAATAAAGCGAAGAAAAATCCAAGAGTTGCAGCATAACCCATATGATAATAAAAGAATCCTTGTTTATAAATATAGAGCACAGCAGATAAAGTACTATTAAGCGGACCGCCGCCTGTCATCACATAAGGTTCAATGAACAAAGAAAAACCACCGATTGTAGATAATACAACCACCATAAAAATTGTTGGGTTAATCATCGGTAAAGTAATTTTGAAAAACTTTTGAATGTGAGACGCACCTTCAAGTTCTGCAGCTTCGTAATATTGCTTTGGCACAGTTTGAAGTCCAACAAGAAATAAAACGACATACAAACCAATATTTTTCCATGTAGCCATAATTGCAATTGAAGGCATAGCCCAGTTAGGGTCTGTAAGCCAACCTATCTTGTTTAATCCAATTTTAATTAATAATCTGTTCAACAATCCACTTTCGAAACCATAAAGCTGCTGCCACAAAATTGTAATTACAACTCCGGAAACTATCACAGGCAAAAAATATGCAGCTCTAAAAAAGCCTTTTAATTTCAGATTTTGATTTAATAACTCTGCTAAAAAAAGTGCTACAATAATTTGTAATGGGATATGAATCAAAAGAAAAACGAAAGTGTTTTTTAATGACTTCCAGAACAATTGGTCGTGAACTAATCTTTTATAATTAGCCAAACCAGCAAATTCCATTGGAGCTATTATATTCCAATTATGAAAAGTAAGATAAATTGAAAATCCTACCGGGAAAGCAACAAACAATATAAAATGAATTATGTAAGGTGAAACAAATAAATAAGGCAATATTTTTTTCTTCATCATTTTCATTTTAGAAATAATAGGTTCACAGATTTTTCTGCATCATTTAATGCTTGTTCAGGAGATTTAATTCCATAGATAACACAAGCTTCATATTCAGAAGAAATTATATCAAACACTTCCTTAAGCACAGGTGATTGATCTGTTCCTTTTACAAATTTTGCCTGTTCAGCAAAAATTTTCATCTTGGGATTTTTTTTGAAATACCCATCAAATAATGAATTCTTATCTATATTTTTTCTTCTTGGCAATTGATTTGTTATTTCAAGAAACTTCAAATCATTTTCTTCACTAAGAAAAAATTTCAAGAACTCCCATGCTAATTGGGGATTTGGACATGTCTTAAATATTACAATGTTTTTTGGGTCGCCATAAGTATAAATTGGTCCCTGATGATTATCGGGCACTGGAATTGTGCTAAAATTATATTCAAAACCTTTTGGTTTATACTTTTCTGCATGAGCAATTTCCCATGGACCAGTAAATCTTGTTGCAATTATTCCATCAAGAAAAACATCTTGACGAGATGATAATCTTTCTTTAGGGAAGTAATTATTCTCATATAAATTTCTTAAAAATCTGAATACTTCGATTGCTGCTTTATTGTTAAAAACTGCTTTGTTATTTTTAACAAGCGAGCCTCCGTTTGATGCAGCAAGATAAAGAGGATAAAAATCAAAAAATCTTTGCCACCAAGTTACAATGGTTTCTGTGTAACCAAACCAGCGGTCAATGTAACCATCGCCATCTGTATCTTTCTTGAATTTTTCAGATGCATTAAAAAATTCTGAATACGTTTTTGGAGGATTTTTCATCGATAATGATTTAATTATGTTTTCATTATAAATCATCATTACTGGATTTATTTTCCAGGGAATTTGATAAATATGTCCATCGGAAGATTTAACTTCGTTGATTACAGAACTGTCACATCTTCCATTCAAGAATTCCATGAATCCATCGAGAGTATCTAAGGCTACAAGCAACCCAGCACGAGCATAACCTTCTACATCTCCTTCCCACATATTTGAATAAATATCCGGGGTTGTTTTTCCAACAATTGCTGCAAGAATTACTTCTTCACTTGATTGCCCTTCTGGAACTGGTTGAAACTTCACCTTAAAGCCATGATTTTCTTTGTTCCACTTGTCTACAATATATTTTGCAAATTCTATTTCTTCAGTATTGTTAGATGACCAATAAATAATTTCATTATGACGTTTGCTTTTATTTGTGGTGCATGAAATAATTAATATCAAAAAAGCTGATAGCATAAAAATATTTTTCTTATCAATAATCATTGCCAGCGTACCCAATAATTATCAATTGTTGGATATGGAGTTCGAGGAACTAAATTACCTCTTTTAACAATATACAAATCAATTGCTTTCACATCATTTTCTTCACTAACTTTGATTGATTTCAACAAATTCTCGTTAATTGTTACCGAATATTTTTTCTTCAACTCATTTAATTTGTGAAATACTTTTTTTGTCAATTCATCTTCAATTATTTTACTATAGGATTTGTTCTCTGGCTGCTTATCCAAATCCATAATTTCTTTTTTCTCAATAAGAATTGAATTAATCAATTCATTTTTAACTGTGCTGTAAAGAATTTTATCTTTCCACCATTTCGATTGTTCTTTTACAATTTTTCTTTCAAAGTAGCCTTTTTTACGTGCTTCATCAGTTAATAATTTATCACGAACCATTCTCCATATAATATTTTCAAGTGAACGTGAGTAATTTGCAAAACTGCGTTTGTCAAATTTTATGTATTCATCTCTCACTCGATACCAATTAATAAAATCATTCAAAGTAATTTTAGAATCAGACATTTCAACAAGAGTAATGTTTTTTATATCTGAATCTTTGTAAAAGCTTAATGCTTCTTTTAATTTTTCTGATAGATTCCACTTTTCATAAATATCTTTTGGCAAATCATACATTGCAAGATAGGAGCGAAGAATTTGAAAAGCTTTTCTTTTAATTATTGGATTGGCTTTAATCATCAGCGAATGAACATAAATATCAGAAAGTTCGTCCATCTTTCTTTTTATTAATGCAGTTTTTGCTTCGTTCATTATTCTATTTTGTTCACTTTCATTTACAATCAAAGGATAATTAATATTCATAAGTTTAACGATATACCAGCCATCAAATGATTTCAATGGTTTAGAAATACTATTTACATGCAGCGTATCGATTACTTTTGCAAGTTCTTTATTTTTCATTCCGAGCAAATATCTGTTTGATTTTAGATATCTGTCTTCATAATAAACTGAATCATTAAATTGTTTGTTGAAAAATTTCTGAAAATCTATTCCAGCCTTAAGTGAATCATAAATTAATTTTATCTCATCTTCTGAAGAAGAATATATCCATTGAAGCTCAACCTCAATTAATTTTTGTTTGGCAACAGTATCAATTTCTTCATTTGTGTATGTAACTTTACTTAAAATTTCTTCTTTGAATAATTCTTCGGTTGCTAAATCAGCTTCAAACTCATTAAATAGATTTTTTACTTCTGGTAATGTATCAAGTTTTCTACTGTATGCATCAAGTGCGAGCAGTTTTTCATTGATAAGATGATTTATAAAAACTTTTTTTGAATCCTTAACTTTTTTATAGAAAGCTGGTCCAAATTCATAACAATTTATGAATTCATCTACAGTAATCTTAATATTTCCCACGCATGCAACTACAGAATCCTGATAATTTAACGGTTGAGATTTTATTAATGAAAAAGAAATAAAAAAGAATAGCAACAAATTAAAGGAAGTGAAAATATTTTTTGATAAGTAATTCAACTTAATCTCTGCTTTTAACATAATCAGAAAATTATATTAAGAGAAAATGAATGAATACTTTGAAGCCTGCCAAAATCTCTGTATGCATAATCAAATCTTATCAAAGCATTTGAAAGAATTAATTTTGAGTTAATACCAAATCCTAATGACAATCCGCCTTCTGAATATTTATTAAAAGCAGATTGGTAGCCGCCTCTCAAGAATAAAAATTCTTTAAATGCTGTTTCAAAGCCAAAGTTCATACTTTCATAATCATTATTTGGATGAATTGCATCTGCAGCTACAGTAACTCTATAAATTTGATTATTAAACAAATTAGTTGAAATGCCGATTTGAAAAGTAAGCGGCAAATCCCATGAATTCATTTCAATATTAGTAGGTATTTGGTCATTCGAACCTTGTTTATTCGGGTCAACACGAATAAAATATCTTGAATCTCGGCCGCTCATTTGCATTGAAGTTCCAAAATTATAAATTGATGCACCAATTACCATTCCTCCAAATAAATCAGTTTTAAATTTAGTTCCTGCATCAATTGCAAAAGCATAAGCAGACATATGCCAAATTTTTTGTTGAATATATTTACCAGTAAAGCCAATAGAAAAGCGGTCGGTTAAATTTCTTGCATAAGAAATACCAACTGAAATATCACCTGCACTAAAATATTCTCCAGTGCCTTCAGGTTGTTCTACAGTTCTAACCTTCATATCATCCATTGATAAAGATGTAAAACTTAAACCAATATTTCCAAATTCACCTAAAGGGATTACCAATCCAGCAAAATCAAAACTTGTATTTGCAATCCAATTAGTATGATTTAAGATTGCTTCAAAATTTTCATGAGAACTAATTCCAGCAGGATTCCAGAATAAAGAAGATGCATCATTTGCAATACTAACAAAAGCACCTCCCATTCCAATTGCATTTGCCCCAACGGGAATTTCGAGAAAGGCTGCAGCTGTAGTTCCAGTTTTGGAAACACTTTGAGCAAAATAAACTGATGAATAAAGTACAATAACTATTAATAAAATTTTCTGATAAGCTTTAAGCATAAAAACCTCATCAAAATTTTTACATCATATTTTTGATATGATAACTGTTTAACTCATGGCTATTTAATTACAGCAAACTTGTCAATCTTCTCTCCTATACCACGAGCTTCAACATGGTAAACATAAACACCATATGAAATATCCATTCCATCTTTAGAAACTAAATTCCATGCTTCCTGACCATTATCAATTGTGCTGTTATGTTCGATTGTTTTAACATGTTTACCACTAATTGTATAAATTCTTATTGTACATTGTCGAGGAAGATTTATGAAATAAATTCTTCTTTCTCCTCTTCCTACTTCAACTGTTGCAGGTTCCCATGATGCAGCACCTACATATGGATTTGGAACAACAGCAACTTTATCTAAATCACTTTTTGCTTTAACTGGATCAAATTGAGGTGCTTTGGTTGTAAACTCAAAATATTCTTTATTTCTAAATGGCTTTTTGGTAACAAGTTTATAAATATCCCCAAATTGAGGAGGTCTTTGATTTGATTCTGCAATTGTTGTGTCTTTCATTAATGTTACAGACCAAGTTACTTTTAAATTCGAAAAAGAAGTAGCTGGTTTCCCTGCTGAATCACCAAGCACAATAAATATTGCATCACCATCATCAAAAATTTCATTCTGATTAACATCTCTAAAAATGAATTGATATTTTTTATTTTCTGTAATATTTCTTACAATGATATTCGATTGAATTGGTTTGCTGAATGAAGTAGCAGGAAAAGATAAATCACCTTTACCTGGTTCAGTAAGTTCAATTTCAAAATCAGCAGGATAATCAATGCGTTTAGAATTATATGCTGCAGCAAATCGAGAATCAAAACCAATTTGAACAATATAATTACTGTTTCCTTTCTTCCAGCCGCTTTTGTTATAATCAACTTGAACAACATTATCATTATTGATTCTCATCGAAAGCCCATGAATCACTTTAGAACTGTAAGTATTTTTTTCCATAACTACAGGTTTAATTAATGTATCAAGAGTCGTGTAATCAACAATTTGAAATTTTGGTTTTGATTCATTATTAAATTTTGTTGATTCAATAAATTCTACTCGATACGTATGATTATCTTTAACAGAATCAGGGTCAAGAATTTCTATTGATAAAGAACCGGTTCCTGGACCACTTGCATAAAAATTATTTACAGCTGGTGGAATGTAACCTGCAGCTGGAGGACGAGGAGTAACAACTGCTGTGTTTACATCAGTTGTTATATTACCATTGATATCTTTCTTGATAATAGTTGTTGTTTCAGATGGAGGAATTCCTTCAAACTTTCCTTCTACTGTTGTAGTTGTATATCCCTGGTCATAAGCTGCAACTGCATAGTAATAAGTTTGTCCATTTTGAACAGTTGAATCGATAAATGAATGCTGCAAACCGGAATCATCTCCAAGATAAAACAGAGCACCATTTACATCAATTGGGTGCAATCCTTTGACTCCATCAACCAAATCAAACTGAGCAATTGGTTTTCTAAATGTAGGTTTTCCATATGCATCTGTTATAATTTTACTTTCAAGAAAATTTGGTTCAGTAGAACGATAAATTCTATAACCTTCGAAATTATATTTTTGATAGAAAGCATCGAAAGTTTTTTCTGCACGGTCATCCCAGTAGAGTGTAACTTTATTATCACCTGGTATTGCTTTTACAATTGGTTTTTCAGGAGGTTTAGCAAATCTATAGCTTGCATTGTAAATCTGTTGAACTGTTTTCTTTCTTCTGAATAAGTCATCTTTATCAATTCCAAAAATTAATGACATTGAAAATCTTTCAGTTTCACCAGTTTCTTGAAGCTTACCAGTTACTTGAGAATATTTATCACGACCCCACATATGAAAGAGGTAACTCGAGAAATAATTTGCCAGATTAACTCCAACAAGTGATTGTCCATGAGGTGCAGGCAAACCTGAAAGAACCTGCCAATTTTCTTCGTCACGATTTAATTCATAACGATGAACTGGGAAAATTGCAAAACCAGTTAATCCTAATTGGTCGGATTCATCTTTATCGAGAATTCCAAAATTTGGTTCACCTTGATCAGGTTTTCCATTTCCTTCGGTTCCATCTGGGTCGGGTCCTGTATATCCTTCATCAAAAGGACCAATGCCATCTGTTCCAACATCATCATTAAGTGGTTCATCTTTATCCCATTTGCCATTTCCGTTCTGATCAGTAAACGAGCGCCAGTTGCCATTTTCATCAGCATCCCAGTGAGGGTGCCACGAATAGCCATAAAAATTTTTGAAGTTAACTGTATCTCTTGCAGGAATTAGAATAAATGGGTCATCAAAAGGAGATGTTATAAATCTTTGAGCTAAATTATTTCTTCTTTCATCAGTTAAACCATCTTGGTCGTTATCTTTTCTATCATCTGAAATACCTGGGCTTTCAAGAAAAGCATAACCTGCTAAACCAACAGGGCTCCAGTTGCCAGGACTTCCTGTTGGAACTGTTGACCATGCGTAAGATATATCAAGCAAATCATCATAATCACCTGCATTGTTTGATGAATTATCATGACCACCAATTCCCCAATCAATATATTGAGCAAATAAAGTTTTATCGTAATCAGTTGTACTCATGTTTGTAATTTCATAATACCAGAAAATTACATCTTCTGCTAAAACTTGCGACCACTGAAAACCTCGAGCTTTAACCTGCATTCCCAAACCACCGCGAGTAGGATCATCTGCATCTGGTGTAAAATTATTTTTTATTAAATATTCTCTATCTTCATTATCATCAAAAACAAAGTAAGTTTCTACATCTGCATTTTTAACACCTTTTCCAAAAAAGCCATTCCATAGACCATTCCAGTCAGATGTTCTATCGGGCCACTTAGAGGGCCAGCTCGAAGGTTCATCACTTCTTGCAGGAATTTTTGAATACGGTGCTGCATAACCAGGCAGAGGCCACCAACCGTATGTTACTCCAGTTGCTGGGTCGTAACGAGTAAACTCATAATAATTTGTTTCAAGTGGATGAATCAAATGACCAGCAGGGTCTTTTGCTTCTGCCTGAACTATTACTGCAACTCCATCAACATAAGTATGATTTGTCCCCTTGGGCCAAACTCCACTTCTGCTTGGTTCATTCAGCCAATCTGCAATCTGCCCAAAATTATAATAAACTGTGGCAGCAAGGTTACCATCCATGTAACCTTTTCGAGTTTGGTTATGGTCCCCTTTATTTTTGTCAACAACAATTTGAGCATTAATGGAAATGCAAAAAATAAATATCAAATTAAAAACGAATAATTTCTTCATTGAAAACACTTTGCCTCCTAACTAAAAACTTATTGATGCACCAATTATTATTTGTCTTGGTGATGAATAGAAATCAGGTCTTGTAAAATATTCTTCCAGTGTATTAACTCCTCTCGGTGCCTCTTGAGCTCTTGTTAATTCAAGTGTGTATCCAGCTCTGCCTGTATCTGTGAAGACTTCAATTTCATTTGCAGTATCAAACAGATTATAAACTTTTGCATAAATCGAAAATTGTTTGCCAAAGAGTTTTATATATTTTGTTAAATAAAAATCAACATTGAAAAATGCTGGTCTATTTTCACTGTTCTCTAAACCAGTTCTCTGATTTTGAAATGAAGGAGTATAAGGCAAACCTGAGCCAAGTCTTCCAATTACACTTGCAATAAAATCACTAGGTTTTCCTGCAGTTAAAGTAAAATTAACTGAATGCCTTCTATCCCAATTTAATGGAACCATTTGTTTATTAGCTTCGATTGGTGGATTTGCTTGTGCTTTGTTATATGCATCATTTGGGTCGGATGCATTTCCTTTTGCAACTTGAAATGTATAATCTAAAGTAGCTCCAATTCCATCACTAAATCTTTTTTCAAATGAAATTGTAAATCCTTTGACTGAACCATAGTCACGATTAATCAACTTACTGAATTTTCGAAATTCATTTTTAATATGAACTTCAGTTCCAAGTAAGTTTCTTATATCTTTATAATAACCTGTTACAGTAATTCCAAAATTTTGTGCTAATTCCTGTTGTAAACCAATTTCATACATTACTGTTTGTTGAGCATCAAGGTCTGCATTGCCAATTGTGTTGCCAACATTTTCCGGGAAGTCTCCAGTTAATGGTATTCTAAAATTTGGATTTCGATATAAATACTCAAAAGGAGGAATCTGGAAAAAATGTCCATAAGAAATATGAATTGCTCCTTTGTCTGTTATCGGATAAGAAATTCCAATACGAGGACTGATTTGATATTTTGATTTTGCTTTTTCTAAAAGTGAATCTGGATATGGTGGCTGAAGCTGATCTAAAATTGAAACTTTATTAGCATCTTTCAAATAATTTCCATCTGGTTCAAAAAAGTCTAATCGAACACCAACATTTACAACTAAATATTCAAGTTCAATTTTATCTTGAAGATATGCAGCTAATTGGTATGGATTAGTGTTATAAACATTATAATTAAATGAGCCCGGTTCTGGCAGAGCAGGTTTATAATTTGTTGTTGCATCAATTACAATTTGAAAATCTTTGTATTCAAGATTGTGATATTTATATTCAACGCCAGTTTTAATTTGATGAACATTATTTATCTGCCATGTTAAATCAACTTTGCCGGTATAAGTTGATGTTGTATGATAAAAATGCCAATTTTCTGTACCGCCTGTTAAAAATGCATTTCCACTTACATCCCTCATTCTTTCTGGTTTTACATAACGAGGGTCAAGAGGATTTTCATAGACATACTGCTTATACTTTGTTGTAAAACTTGATACCATAAAATCAATAAATGCAGAATTACTCAAAACATGAGTATAACTTAAACTTGTCAAAAAACTTTCTTGAAATTTTTTATAATCACCATCAGGATTTAATTTGAATCGATGATTATAATCTTTCCATTCTTGATTTTGATATAGTGAGTTAATTACAAGACCTTTCCCTTTCCCACTTAAATCAATAGAAAGTTTTCCTTGTAATGTATAACGCTTATTATAATTCATTGGGACAAATTTATTATCGCCGGTTGCACCTACATACCAATCTTTGGGGTCATTAGCAGAAAAATTAGATGAATCTGAAGGATTAAACATTCTTCTGCCATAAAGATAACCATCATCTTTGAAATATCTTCCACTGATATAAAATTTCAAAATATTTTTTAATCCTGGAACCGGACCACTTAAACTTCCCTGAAAATTATAAACATCTTGAGGAGAGATATGAGAAATATTTTGAAATAAATTTTTTCGTGTTGTAAAATAATCACCTGTATAAACTGAAAAATCGCCTTCTAATTTATCACTTGCGATTTTTGTAACCTGATTTACAACACCTGACAAAGCTTCTCCATATTCAGCATTAAAAGTTCCAGTAAGAACCTGGAGTTCTTGAATGCTGTTGATTTCTGCTTCGAGAGCAGAGGAACCTGAATAAGCATCATTAACAGAAATTCCATCAATTAAATATTTTACTTCGTTACTTCTTCCACCACGAAAATGCCCGTCAACTACTCCAGCCTGAAGATTGATAACTGATTGAACATTTTCTAATGGAAGCATTGAAATTTGTTCGCCGCTGACTTTTGCTTCAGTAGAAGTTAAATCTTTTTGAACTATAGGCTTTTGTGCAGTAACAATAATATCACTAATAGAAACAGCTTCTTCTCTCATTTGAATATCAACTCTTGTAGTCTGGTCAACAGAAACACGCACATTTTTGATAACTACAGCTGAATATCCAACAAGTGATGCTTTGATTTCATAAATCCCTGGAGGAATATTAATAATAAAATAATTTCCGTCCACATCGGTTGCAGCACCCATTGAAGTTCCAACGATTACAACATTAACCCCGATTAAGGCTTCCCCTGAATTTGCATCAACAACTTTTCCTGCAATTTTACCTGTTGTTCCTGCATTAATTTCAATAGAAAAAATTATTAACAAAAAAACTGCATTGACCAAATTCTTTACATATTTTCTCATAGTGAACATAAAATTCACCTAATTTTTTTTACAATTTAAGTTGCATGCCCAAAATAGATTTTCTAAATCTGTTTCAAGCAGTTAGAAATTTTATCTTCTGTAATTCAAAATTTTCAGTGAACAAAGAAAAAATCAGCTTAATCAAATTGACAAAGGGAAAATTGAGAAAATAATCTTATTCAAAAAATCCTATTGTTAATTAAGGGGCTGACAATATTTCAGTCAGCCCCAATAAATTATTATTTAAGAAGAATCATCTTCTTAGATTGAACGAAATCTCCTGCTTCAATTCTATAGATATAAGTTCCAGCAGATACACGAGCACCGGCATTATTTGTTCCATTCCATTCAATTTTATGAACACCAGGAGCCTGCTCTGAATTAAGCAATGTTTTTACTTCTCTTCCAAGAATATCATAAATCTTAATTGTAACCATGCTTTGTTTTGGCAAAGTATAACTGATGATTGTAGAAGGATTAAATGGATTAGGATAATTCTGGAATAAATTAAATTGCATTGGGATAGCTTCTGCAGTTTCTACTCCAACTAAATCTAATTTTCTTACTTCCAATAAATCACAATATACAGTTCCTTTGAATCTTCCTAATGGATGTAAACGAACAGATAAAGATTTTGCTCCTGCTTGAACTGGAATATCAACATAAAATTGCATCCAATCAAATTCAGTTGCAACTGGGAATTTCAGTGGAATATCACGAGACCAGAATTCACCCCAACCTTCATTATTTCCATATGTATTATGGAAGATTGGTGTGATAGCAAATGAAGCTTGGTCACCAATTTGAGCCATTTCTACAGGGTTCAATCCTTTTGCTTTTAGCCATACAGAAATTCGAATTACATCACCAGGTTTTACATCTTTAAGTGAAGTAATATCATAAATTCCTCTTACGATTTTTCCAGAAGGAGCTGAACTTCCAATCAAATATCTTCTTGTCCCTACAAATCCATCATGTGTGCCAGGTAAATTCTCAAACTTCAAACTGTATCTTCCATGATATGCTTCTTCGTCTGTT
>NZ_BAAJAO010000031.1:0-15961 GCF_057554405.1 Rosettibacter sp. KY25
CATCATGAATTTCAATCATTAGTCCATCTGCTCCAGCTGCTACAGCTGCACGAGCCATTGGAGGCACTTGGTCTCTCATTCCAGTTGCATGCGATGGATCGGCAATAACAGGAAGATGGCTTTTCTTATGAACCACAGGAATTGCAGATAAATCAAATGTATTCCTTGTATAATTTTCGAATGTTCGTATTCCTCTTTCGCAAAGCATAACATTGCTGTTTCCACCGCTTAAAATATATTCAGCAGACATTAACCATTCTTCGATTGTAGCAGCAATTCCTCTTTTCAGCATAACAGGCTTTTTAACATTGCCAAGTTCTTTGAGCAACGGGAAGTTTTGCATGTTGCGTGCTCCAACCTGAAATATATCTGTATAAGGTTCAATTAATTCAATATGACTAATTTGCATTACTTCGGTAATCACAAGTAAATTGTATTTGTCAGCTGCAGCGCGCATCATCTTTAATCCTTCTTCACCTAAACCTTGAAATGAATATGGAGAAGTTCTTGGTTTGAATGCGCCGCCTCTTAGAATTTTTGCTCCTGACTCTGCAACTACTTTTGCTAATCTAAAAATTTGGTCTTCGCTTTCGACTGAACATGGACCTGCCATCATTACAACTTTGTTACCGCCTATTTCTACATCTTTTATTTTTATGACCGTATTTTCTTCTTTGAAACTTCTGCTGGCTAATTTATAAGGAGTTGTAACGCGATATACTTCTTCAACTCCTTCAAGTATGCTTACTTTTCTGATGTCGAAATCAGGTTTTACACCAATTGCACCGAGTATTGTTCTTTCGGCTCCAACAGATTTGTGAACCTGAAAACCAAATCCTTCAAGATGTTTTATTACATTTTCAATTTGTTCTGGGGTTGCATGTTTTTCAAGAATTACTACCACTTTTATACTCCTTTCTAATTATGAAATTTTTTTTCTCCTGCTTTAATTTCTATTGGAATAAAATCTTCCTTTGTTGGTATTGCGCACGAGTAATTTGGACTGTATGCACAATATGGATTATATGCTAAATTAAAATCTATGGTATAAATATAATCTGGATTATCATGTTTTTCAAAATCGAGATATCTGCCAACGCCGTATGATTCCTTATTTGTTGTTTTGTCTGTAAACCAGATTGAATAATATTTTTCTCCGGATTTAGTTGTTCCTTCATAAACATTAACTTTATATTCTTTATTTTCATAATTGATTATTACGTAACCAAATCTTACTGCTTTTCTTGGCTCTCCCTTTGTTCCATAAATTGTAATTGTATCTTTAGGATTGTATTCATACAATTTGCTTTTGAATACAAATTTTGGGTCAATATCAAAATAATTTAATTCATGAAATTCAACTTTGCCTTTGAAATTAAATGGGGAAGTTGGATCGTTTTTCATAAATTCATTTTTAATTTTCCTTTGTTCTTCAATTGATTTTATGTAATTAATTTCTTCATCAGTATATTTTTTCCCACATGAAGTAATCAGAAGTAATGAAAGTGCAATTATTAAAAATTTCATATTAATCCTTCTTTTCATCAATTTTCTTTTTAAGTTCATTTAATTTATTTAGAGCTTCAAGCGGCGTAATGTTTTCAATTGATATGTCAGAAATTTCTTTTCGAAGTTCATCATCTTTCATTTCAAATAAACTTATTTGATAACTATCTTCATATTTCATTTTTGCTAATTTAGCTTTTTTGACTTCATAAGGAGTAAGCTCTTTGCTTTCAAGATTTTCAAGTATTTGTTTTGCTCTTTTTGTTACAAATTCTGGTAATCCTGCCATTTGTGCTACTTGAATTCCGTAGCTGTGGTCTGCACTTCCTGGCGTAACTTTGTGGAGAAATATTACTTTATCGCCATATTCGCGCACTTCCACTTTGTAATTTTTTATTCTTGGAAACAGTTGAGCCATTTCATTGAGTTCATGATAATGAGTTGCAAAGAGAGTTTTTGCATTCAAGTTAGGATAATCATGAAGATATTCAGTTATTGCCCACGCAATTGAAATTCCATCAAATGTACTTGTTCCTCTTCCAATTTCATCAAGTAAAATTAAACTTTTGCTTGTAGCATTATTTAAGATGTTTGCTGCTTCCTGCATTTCTACAAGAAACGTGCTTTCACCCGATGCAATGTTGTCGCTTGCACCAACTCGTGTAAAAATTCTATCGACCAGACCAATGCGAGCTTCTTTTGCTGGAACGAACGAACCAATTTGTGCTAAGAGTACAATTAATCCAACCTGACGCAGATATACAGATTTGCCTGCCATATTTGGTCCAGTTAGAATAATAATTTGATTTTCAGAAGAAGAAAGTTTGCAACTATTTGGTGTGAATTTTTCTCCAGGCGGCAGAATTCTTTCTACAACTGGATGACGACCATCAATAATTTCAATTACATCAGATTCATCAATAACTGGTTTTACATAATTATAATCATCTGCACAATCAGCAAGTGATTGAAAACAATCGAGCATAGCAATGAGCTGTGCATTTTCCTGAATTTCCTGCACGGCAGATGCTGCAGCCGACCTTACTTGTTCAAACAATTCATATTCAAGTTTTGAAATATTTTCCTGTGCATTTAAAATTTTTTCTTCATACTCTTTTAATTCAGGTGTAATGTATCGTTCAGAATTTACCAATGTTTGTTTTCTAATGTAATTATCTGGAACTTTATCTCTATTTGCATGACTTATTTCAATATAATATCCAAAAACTTTGTTGTAACTTACTTTTAGAGAAGGAATTTTAGTTCTTTCTCTTTCAGTTTTTTGCAAGTTCGAAATCCAATCTTTTGCATTTGTAGATAGCTGTCTTAATTCATCAAGTTCAGGATTGTATCCACTTCTGATTACACCTCCATCAGAAATTGTAAGAGGAGGGTCATCAACAATTGCTTTTTCAATTTTTTCTACAAGCCAATCTAAACTGTTAAGCCTTTCATTTATGGTTCTTAAAGTTTCGGATTTCGTTTGGTCGAGAAGTTGTTTTATTAATGGAATTTTTTTTAATGAAGTTTTGAGATTTATCATTTCACGAGGATTAATTCTTCCTGTGCATACTTTCGAAATTAATCTTTCTATATCTCCGATTTCTTTGAGTTCATTCTGTAAATTTTTTCTTAATGGTTTATTATTAAAAAATTCTTCAACACATTCCTGACGCTTTAAAATTGGTTCAAGCTTTTTAAGCGGTGCAGTAATCCACTTTTTGAGTAATCGTCCACCCATTGCAGTTTGAGTTCTGTCAAGTATTGAGATTAACGAGCCTTCTCGTTCTCCTTCCTGCATTGTAAATAAAATTTCAAGATTTCGTTTTGTTGAATAATCAAGAATCATGTAATCAGATGGATTATACCAACTGATTTTGCTTATATGTGGAAGATTAGCTTTTTGAGTTTCGCGTAAATAATTCAATGCTGCACCTGAAGCACAAATAGCTGCATTCAAATTTTCAATTCCAAATCCTTTCAGTGTTTTTACATTAAAATGATTCATCAATAATTCTGAACAGTATTCATAATCAAAAATCCAATCATCAATTTTGGTAATTCTTGCATTTGCAGCTGATTTTTGAATCAAAGGCTCAAGTTCATTTTTTAATTTTTTGGGGATTAAAATTTCGGATGGATTTATTAAACCAAACTGGCTGTTTAATTCAGATTTTTTTACTTCGTAGGTTTGAAATTCTCCAGTAGAAATATCACAAAATGCAAGTCCAGCAATTTCATTTTGTATGTAAATTGAAAGCAGATAGTTGTTTTTTTTGTGGTCAAGAAGTTTATCTGAAAAAGCAACACCTGGAGTTACAACTTCAATAACTTCTCGTTTGACAATTCCTTTGGCAAACTTTGGATCTTCCATTTGTTCACATACTGCAACACGGTAACCTGCACGCACAAGTTTAGGAAGATAAGTATCAATTGCATGGTGAGGGAAACCAGCAAGCGGAACATCTTCTGCTGCACCATTGGAACGCTTTGTTAATGTAATTCCAAGTACTTTCGATGCAATCTTGGCATCTTCTTCGAAAGTTTCAAAAAAATCTCCAACCCTGAACAACAAAATTGTATCAGGATATTGCTCTTTTATCCTTGCATATTGAGCCATTAATGGTGTTACAGACATATAAAATCTAATTTTTTGGCTGAAAAATATACTATAATGCTGAACTAATCACAATTTAGATTCAACTGATTGCATGAAATTAAAATCTGCTAAAATCAGTTTAATCTGCGTAATCTGTGGGCTATTTTTTTCATTAAAATGTTTATCAAATATTCCGATAATAGTTGAAAGAAAATCTTATGTGTCTGAATTAAAAAGCATTATTATGGTTTAATCAGTTAACTTAATTAATTATATTGTAAATGAATTTGAAATTAACTTTGTGGATATGAAAAAATATTGCATTAAAATAAGCTGCAAATATTATTCTGATGATTTTTTTCTTAACAGAAAATTTCCTCGATATGAATTTCACATCGCAAGAGAAATAAGAAAGAAATATGATTTTCCAGATGAAATATTTTCAATTAATGGGAATGTGATATTTGCAGATTTTCACGCTGTTAGAGTTTTTGTTCACAAAATAAATTCTAAAAGAAATCCAGCAGATTATGTTCAAGCAGGTAAATTAAATGCATCTGCCTTGATTGATGAAATTTATCATTATTTATTCAGACAGTATGAATTTCATGTTAATCCAGGTGTTTGTCAAAGAGCATTGGAGTATCTTCAAAAAGAACTTGGAGAAGAAAATCTACGAAAAATTTTATTTGAGTTTGTCGATTTGTTTCCACCTCTTGATGTTTATAAAGGGAAAATTGGTTTATATGATTATTTGAATTCTTTTACAGAAAATAAATCCAATCAGGAAATTACACTAGAAGAATTATCACTTCTTTATTTTGCTAATTTTAATCCAGTTAACAAAAATATAATTGAACTCTTTGATGAAAATTATTTTTCAAATAAAAATTTATATAAAAAAGTTATTGATTCGCTTGAAGAATTTTTTAAGCAAGAAAAGAAATTTGGTCTTGATAACCAGGACTTATTCACATTCTTTAAAACTCCAATTCTAATTGCCCCTGATAATGTTGAAGCACAGCTCGACTTTATTCGCGAAAAGTGGGGAATATTACTCGATGAAAAATTCATAAAGAAAATTTTGAGCAGTAAAGATTTTATTAAAGAAGAATATGGCCCAATGTTAGGCGGAGGACCACCTCCAGTTGTGCCGCCTCAATATAAAGGAAAAATTAGTGATGCAGATTTATTGAGACTTGGAAAATCAGGTTACAAATATGCTTATGATATTTCAAAAGCTTATGAAGAACCTGAACAGTTTACTGCTGATACAGATTGGATGCCCAATGTAATTTTAATTGCAAAGAATACTTATGTTTGGTTGGACCAGCTTTCAAAAAAATATCATCGACATATCAGAACTTTAGACCAGATTCCTGATGAAGAATTAGCACAACTATCTCGCTGGGGCTTTAATGCATTATGGCTGATTGGAATTTGGGAAAGAAGCAGTGCATCAAAAAAAATAAAACATTTGATGGGAAATATTGACGCTGCTGCTTCTGCTTATTCTCTCTACGATTATCAAATTGCAAGAGACTTAGGAGGAGAAGAAGCTTTCCAGAATTTAAATCATAGAGCTAAAAGATTTGGAATTCGACTTGCAAGTGATATGGTTCCAAACCATACTGGAATTTATTCAAAATGGATTGTTGAACATCCTGAATATTTTATTCAAACTTCTTACCCACCTTTTCCAAATTATACTTTTTCAGGACCAGATTTATCTGATGACCCTTCAATTCAAATTAGAATAGAGGATGGATACTGGACAAGAAGTGATGCCGCAGTTGTTTTTGAAAGAATTGATAATAGAACAGGTGAAAGAAGATACATTTACCATGGCAATGATGGAACAAATATGCCATGGAACGACACCGCACAGTTAAATATGCTTTTGCCAGAAGTTCGTGAAGCTGTGATTCAAAAAATATTTGAAGTAGCAAAAAAATTTTCAATCATTCGATTTGATGCTGCAATGACTTTGACAAAAAGACATTTCTCAAGACTCTGGTATCCCGAGCCTGGAACAGGAGGCGATATTCCATCACGCGCTGATTTTGCTATGACAAAAGAAGAATTTGATAAACTTTTCCCAGTTGAGTTTTGGCGCGAAGTTGTCGATAGAATCAATTCTGAAATGCCAAATACTCTTTTGCTTGCCGAAGCTTTCTGGCTTCTCGAAGGTTATTTTGTTAGAACCCTTGGAATGCATCGAGTTTACAACTCTGCTTTTATGAATATGTTGATGAGAGAAGAAAATGAAAAATATCGTGACTTGATTACAAACACACTCGAGTTTGAACCCGAAATTTTGAAAAGATATGTCAATTTTATGAGCAATCCTGACGAAGAAACTGCAATTAAACAATTTGGCACAGATGATAAATACTTTGGAGTTTGCACTCTAATGGTTACACTTCCTGGTCTGCCAATGTTTGCTCATGGTCAAATTGAAGGGTTTATCGAAAAATATGGAATGGAATATCAAAGAGCTTACTATCACGAAACACCAAATCAATATTTAATTGATAGACATGAAAGAGAAATTTTTCCTTTGATGAGAAAACGATATTTGTTCAGCTCAATTGAAAATTTCTGGTTCTATGATTTTATTGATAACTATGGTCATGTTAATGAAAATGTTTTTGCATATTCAAATTATGTTAATGGTGAAAGAGTAATTGTTATTTATAATAATAAATTTGAAAGCACTGCAGGAAAAATCTACCGCTCAACACCAAAATTAATTCCTGTTAATGATAAAAAAGAAATTCATACAAAAACTTTAGCTTTAGCACTCAACATAAAACAATCTAAAGAGTACTATTACATTTATCGCGACCATGTAACCAATCTTGAATATTTGCGTTCTGGACTCGACTTTAGTATCGATGGACTTTACATCGAACTCGGCGCATTTAAGTATGCAGTTCTTCTTGACTTTAGAGAAGTTTATGATGAATACGGCGACTGGGAAAAATTAGACCGAAGACTTCAGGGCAAAGGAGTTCCAAATGTTGCAAGAGCTTTAATCGAAATGCAGCTTGAACCAATTCATATTGCATTTGAACACATGTTTGATGATGAAATTCTAAATAACTTTGTTAAAGCTTGTGTTGCTGGAGATAACGAAGAGATTCAAAAAGATGTCAGAATTAAATTTATTGATAATAAATATTATCGACTCTTAAGCACAATCAATTCTCATCTCAATCTTAATCAGGATATTAAACCAATTCTCAAAAATTTCGACCGAGAAATTTATACGGTAAGAAAACTTAATCATATTTTGGATTTGTATTTCTCTTTGGAAGAAAATCCGCTTAATATTAATCTGCATAAAGCTGTCATTACAAATAAATCAAGAAATTATAAAGAAGATTCAATTTTATTTATTATGTGGCTTGTAGTTTCTAACATTGGGCAGATGTTTGAAGATGAAGGAGATATAAATAAAAGAAATTATATCAATAAAATTTTGCTCGAGACACCAATTAGAAATGTATTAAAAAAACTTGGCCGCGGTGAATATGATATTTTCCGTTCAATGCTTTTAATTAATATACTTCAGGAAATTAACACAGGAATGATTGAATTATTCTGTGTTGTAAAAGAAAACGAAGAAAAAACTAATTATAACAAAATTGAACTTGGCTGCATTGTAAAACTTCTTGCCAATGAAAATGTTAAGTTGTTTATTGGAGTTAATGAGTATCAAAATATTGTTTATTACAGTAAAGAAAATCTCGAAGAACTTTTAGATTGGCTTCTTACAATTTCAATGCTAGAAAAAATGATATTATTTATCTTGGAAAAAAATCCCGAAACAGAAGAAGATTATAAAAAACTTCATCCTGAAATTGTTGAGATAATTAATCATTCATTTAAGAAATATCAAACAATTAAAAAGTTATCTGATGAATCCGGCTACAAATTGGAAGATTTTATTGAAAGTCTAAATGAATTATCTGAAAAATATTAATTCTATTTGCAGCTGTGGAAATGAATCTTATTTAATCTGTTCTTGTTTATAGAAATTACTTAAGGGAAACAAAAATGAAATTAAAAAACATTTTATTAATTATTGTATTTGGAACATTGCCTTTAATAATTTCTTCCTGCTGCGGGTGTAAAAAAATTGCTGCTGAAGAAAAAATTGTAAAAGGATATATTATAGTAGTAGGCAACGAACCATTTGCTAAACTTGCACTAAAAACAGATGAAGATAAGGTTTATATCTTGAAATGCAGCAAAGAATTAGAAGAAGAATTATATAAACAACAAGGCAATTATTATACAATCGAATTTGATGAGAGCAGAATTGAGATGGATGTTCCTGTGATAAATGTTATAAAAGCAATACCATTTGATAAAGAAAATAAGGAAGTCAAATAAATGAAGAAGATAATCGCATTTTGGTTAATTATATTTACTGCAGTTTTGTTTGCTCAATCAATGTCAATGCAGTCTTTTTCTGATGAAAGAAAAGTATATCCAGTAGACCCGCGTCCTTATCTCGAAAGATTTAGTCAGGTAAATGGAATAGATTTATCTCAGCCAGTTGAACAAACTGCGGTTCTAAGAAAAACAACAGCATGGAAAGTTGGAGATACAAAAACCTGGTATTCCTCAGATTTCACAAATCAACAGTTTTATCAGGTCTCTTCAACCTGTCGTGCAGTTGGCAACTATTGTTATATTTTTGTTGAAGATGCGATCTGGGATAAAAATGTTGATGCTGTTGCAGTTCAAAAAGTATTAGAAGCATTTGAACAAAAAACTCCTGCAAATTCTTCAAAAGGAGTTTATCAAACAAATATTGAAACATTTGGCAATCCACCTGATGTAGATGGTGACCCTAAAATTGTTATTCTTATTCTTGATATAAAAGATGGATTTACTGGCAACGGCGGTTATGTAGCTGGATATTTTTATGCATATCATGAATATAAAACTTCTCAATATCCTTACAGCAATAAAACAGAAATTTATTTTCTTGATGGAGTTCAAAATAAACTTGATGAACCCGCAGGACTTGAAACCGCGATGAGCACTACTGCACACGAATTTCAACACATGATTCATTGGAATTATATACCTGCCGAAGAAACATTTTTTGATGAAGGTTGGTCTCTAGTTGCAGAAGTTATAAATGGGTATCCAATTTATTCACAAAACCATTATGCAGATGAATCAAATCAATATTTATTCACATGGCGAAGAGATGATGCTAATGCAGTCTTGAAAGATTATTCTCGTGCAGCAAGATTTTCACTTTATTTAAAAGAACAATTTGGGGTACAATTATTTAAGAAGTATCTGGAGAATAAAATTAAAGGTGCTAATGGTTTGGATTTTACATTGCAAAAATTAGGTTCAACCAGAAGATTTACTGATATACTTGAGGATTGGTTCATAGCAAATTATTTGAATAATAAAACCGTAAATCCAAAGTGGGGTTATGATTATCCAAACTTGGTAAAAATGAAATCACGCACTTATATTAATCCAAATGTTCCCTCGACAATTGCTAATGTTTATAAGTATGGAGTTCAATATATAACTTTTAACGGTGGGAAAAATCTAAATATTTTATTTAATAACCTTGGGAATAATATCAAGATTAAAGCTATAAAAATTGGTAATAATTATGCTTCCGTTGAAGATTTATCTGTAACATCAGATTATTCATTCCCTGATTTTGGAACTGTTTATAATGAAATTACTTTTGCTGTTTATTTTATAGACCAGAGTGAATCAAAAACAGGTCCATTCAATTTCTCTTATTCATCTGATGGTATTTTTGAAAATAAACCAATTGAAATTGCTTATGACAGCACAGAGCCGGTTGGTGTTTACAGATTATCAGTTGGGGATACAGTTGCAGTTGTTTTTGATGGAATTCAGGGAACTAAATTGGATTCATTTAGAGTAGCTTTAAGAAATATGATTCCAATGCAAGGCGGTGTTTGGACTTCAACAAATCAAAAAATATTGGCAAAAAAATTAGCTTCGGTAACAGTTGCAGGTAAACTTATTCCAGAAGTTATTAATCAAAATGCAACCTATCCATACTTACAACCATATCCTAATTGGGTTACAGTTGATTTAAGAAATTATAACATTGATGCAAGTTCAAAATTTGCAATTGCTTTTATAATAGATGGTGTATATGAAAATGCAAATTCACCAACAAACCGAGTAATGCATACCAATGTTCCGGGTTCAAGCCCATATCACAGTTATACATATTTGAATCAACCTTCAGAAGGCAAAGAACCAGGATGGTATTATATTGGTGATGGAACGACAATTTCACTTTATCTCATTCGTGCTTATGTAAGTTATGTTTTATCAGATAATAAAGAAATTGTAGAAATCTTACCCTCAAGCTTTACACTGGAACAGAATTATCCAAATCCTTTCAATCCAACAACAACCATATCATATCAAATTCCTGTGATGACAAATGTCCAAATAAAAATTTATGATGTTCTTGGAAGAGAAATTAAAACATTGATTGATGAAATTAAGCCTGCAGGAAAATATAATGTTGCTTGGGATGGAAGAGATAATTATGGAAACAGTGTTTCAAGCGGAGTTTATTTTTATAAATTAATCGCTGGCAGTTTTGTGCAAACTAAAAAGATGATACTGATGAAATAAAACTATTCGCACTTAACCTATTGAGAATCCAAGTACTTTTTAACTTTGAGCATTCTTTTTATTGCTGTTTATGAAATTTTTATTTTAGAATTAATAAATAACAGGTTTTTATGAAATACGTAAAATTCAGAAATCACAACGAAGAAGTTCCTATTGGAAAGATTGTTTGCATTGGAAGAAATTATGCAGCACATGCGAAAGAATTAGGAAATGAAGTTCCAGAATTTCCCGTAATTTTCTTAAAAGCAGCTTCTAATGTTATTTATTCTGGAGAATCAGTTATTCATCCAGATTATTCGAACAATCTTCATCATGAAGTTGAACTTGTTCTTTATATTGGGGAGACAATCAAAAATGCCGATGAAGTAAAAGCTGAAGAAGCTATTCATGGTTATGCTGTTGGGCTTGATATGACGCTGCGCGATTTACAATTTGAATTTATGAAAAAAGGGGACCCATGGACACTTTCAAAAAGCTTTGATACCTCTGCTGTACTTTCAGATTTTGTTTTGAAAAAAGATTATAAACTTCGAGGCGATGAAAAAATTTTACTTTCTGTTAATGGCACTATAAGGCAAAATTCAACTTTGAATAATATGCTCTTTTCTCCTTCAAAAATTGTGAAGTATGTATCTGAGAAAATGACTCTCGAAAAAGGAGATTTAATTTTTACAGGAACACCTGAAGGTGTAGGTAGAGTTGTTCCGGGAGATAAAATTTTTGCAGAGATTGAAAATATTGGAACTCTTGAAACAACAATTGTAAGATAAAGGAGCATCATTATGCCAATCTTTGAATATCGATGCAACGACTGTGGAAGAAAGTTCGAAATATTTTTTAAATCAATCAAAGATTCTGAAAATGTTAAATGTCCTAAATGCACCTCTGAAAATATTAATAAATTATTTTCTATGTTTAGTTCTTCTGCTGGGTTTTCTTCATCAGAAAATACTCAATGTTGCTGCGGTGATAATAGAAACTATGCTGATAATAGTTTCTGTTCAAGTGGTATGTGTAATTTGAATGATTAATGATTTTTATTCTGAAAAACTTTTCTGAAATTCAATTGCATCTTCAAACATGTAAGCATTATTGAACATTACGTAATTTATTTTTTTACTGCACGAGGAATATATTTTTTCTTTTTCTTCAGAATTTATTTTGTGATTATAATTAATTCTCTTTCCTTCATAACTGCCATGAATTCTAAAGTAATTAAATTTTCCATAAACTGATTTATTCAAATTTGGTGATAGAGGGTCAACACAGTGTATTAATTTTAATTCGCTGCAAATCTCTTTGATTTCTTTCAGACTCCAGCTGCCTCTTACTTCCCATATAAATTGAAAATTTTTACTGCTGTTTATCAGATTAAAAAAATCGAAAATATTCTTTTTGTTCAATTCATTCGGCTTAAATGATGCAGGAGTTTGAAATAAAATTTTACTGCAATTTAATTTTTCGGCAAATTCTTTTGTTCGTTCCCATGCTTTTAATACTTCATCTGTCGGTTGAAAAAATCCATAATATTTTTTTCTGTTTTCAGGAATTTTTTCTTTTAATCTTCTGTAAGTAAAACTTGAAGCTGGATGAGTAATTAACTGCCAGGCTTTGATAATAAATTCAAAGTTTTTGTTTATAGATTGAGCTTCCTGTTTCCAATTTTCAGCAATATTAATTTGGGGAACTTGATAGAATGTAATGTTAATTTCAATGCAGCTGAAATTTTGAAAATATTTTTTATGAGATACAGGAAAACCGCAGCATCCGGTAAATATTATTTTCTCTTTTTGTTGCATGATTAAAATGACTAAAAAACAATATTAAATTCAGAAAATTTTTTTATATCTAAAAATTTTCATAGATTTTGCACCCAAAAAATGGAGTTTATAAATGGCAAAGCAGCAATCATTTGCAGATAAAGTAAAATCGAAAGCAAAATCAACTCATGTTAATGTGAAAGTTGTAAAGACTGTTAAGACACCAAACGGAACATACAAATTTCAGGAAAGATTTGTTAAGCTTGATGATATAAGTAAGGTAACAGAGATTAAATGAGTTTTCTCTTTTTCTATTCTGTATCTAAAAGCTGAATATCTAAACAACAAAATTGTTTAAAAAAAGCCGCTTTCAAAAGAAGCGGCTTTTTTAATCTGATACAACTTCTATTGCGGGATTTACTTCTCTTTTCAGTAAGTTTTCAATTGCAAGGAGGGTTCCTCTAATTGAGCTTGGGCAGCTTCCGCATGCACCTTGATATCGAATTTTCAATGTGAAGCCTTCCAATCCTCTTATTTCCAGACCACCGCCATCACCTGCAAGTGCTGGACGAACTCGAGTATCAATAATTTCATTTATCTTTCTTAGTAATTCAGTTTGTTCTTCAGTGCTTATCTGGAAATTTTCGCTTTCAGGTGGTATTAAAGATTTGTCGAATTTTTTGATAAAATCAACAAATGGTCGTTGAATTTGTCCCCACTGAACTTTTGGGTCTTTTTCAATTGTAATGAATTTATCCATGTAAAAAACAGAAACTACACCTGGAATTTCAAAAATTCCTTTTGCAAGCGGGTCGTTTTGCGCTTCTTCTTTGCTCTTAAAATTTCTTGCTTCTTTTTGCAGCAGTTTTTCATTCAAAATAAATTTTAGTGCTTGTGGATTTGGAGTCAAATCAACATCTTCAACCATTAACATAGCTTATTCCTTTTTTTCTTTTTAACTAAATTATTGTCTCAAAGGTTCAATTATCCGATTGCAATCTTATCAAAAAAATGATTTCGTTTCAAGCTGAAATTAATTTGGGGGTCTGTTATCTATGATTATTACAAATTCACCTTTAAGATTTTCTTTTTCTGCTTCTTTCAATATTTCTTTTACCTTTCCTCTAAAAAATTTTTCTGAAGGCATGGTTAACTCGAATGCTAAAACAATATCTGTGTTTTCACCAAATACTTTTGAGATTTCTGTTAAGATTGATTTTAATCTGTAGGGGGTCTCCATTAAAACTATCAATTCTCTGACTGATTTTAATTGCTGCAGTTCTTTTTTGCGCAATTCTTTTTTTGGTGAAATCCATCCTGCATAAAAAAATTTATTTAACTTAAAGCCTGAACCGACAAGTGCAGGCAGCAATGAATTAGCTCCAGGAATTGGAACTATTTCAATATTTGATTCAATACAAAGCTGAACAAGCATCCAGCCGGGGTCTGAGAAAAGAGGTGTTCCGCAATCAGAAATTAATGCAGCATTTTTTCCTTCTTTTATTTTCTGAAATAATTCAATTGAAGCTTCTTTTTCGTTATGTTCATTTAATGTGAAAAGTTCTTTTTTAATTTTGTAATGTGAAAGTAATCGATTAGCTTCTTTAAATTCTTCGCAGATTATAAAATCAACATCATTTAATATTTTTAATGCTCGGAGTGTAATGTCCTCGAAGTTACCTATTGGTGTTGAAACGATATATAATTTGGGTTTCATAAATTATGATAGAACGCAAGTTCTAAATATCATTTAGCACGATTCTTCGAATCGTGATACAATGTATAATTAATCTATCAGCGATAATTTGTTAAATCTGTGTTTATCTGTGTTCTATTGTTCTAACAAACTTTTTATCTTTTCTTTGATTTCAACAATTGGAACAGTAAGCTTCTCGCCCGTTTTTCTGATTTTTATTTCAACATTTCCGTTCTTAAGATTTTTCTCGCCGACTATAATTTGCAGAGGCATACCAAGTAAATCTGCATCATTGAATTTAAAACCTGCACTTACATCAAATCTGTCATCATAAATCACTTCAAAGCCAGATGACTGAAGTTCATCATATAATTTTTCACAAGCATCTTTGATATCAGAATTTTTCATATTTAAGCCAATTAGGTGAACATCAAATGGAGCTAAAGGTTTTTTCCAGATAATTCCTTTATCATCATAATTTTGTTCTAAGAAGCAGGCAAGAATTCTTTCAACTCCAATTCCATAACTTCCCATTACTACTGGATGTTCTTTGCCATTTTCATCAAGATAATTTACACCAAGAGCCTCGGAATATTTTGTTCCTAATTTGAAAATATGACCAAGTTCAATTGCTTTGAAAACTTGAAGAGTGGAATTACATCTGATACATTTTTCTCCATTTTCAACAACTCTTAAATCATAATATTCAATGTTTGGGACATCACGCATCAAATCAATTCCACCTATATGATAATCATTTTTGTTTGCACCACTGTAAAGATTATTTGCATCTTTCAATAAATTATCTGCAATTATTCTATGTTTAAATCCGATAGGTCCAATTGAACCAGCATCAGCTCCAGAAATTTCTTTTAACTCATCTGGATGAGCTGGTCGAACATTTCCGCCAAGGACTGCTTGAAGTTTTGTTTCGTTAACCTCATCATTGCCGAGCATTAAAACTAACACAGGATTTCCATTATGAATATAAATTCTTGATTTAGCTGTTTCGTGTTCATCAATTTTGAGGAATGCACATAGTTCATCAATTGATTTGACATTTGGAGTGTAAATTTCATAAATCTCTTTACTTTCGTTGTGACGAGTTGCAGGATTAGCAATTGACTGTGCAACCTCAACATTTGCAGCATATCCACAGTTCTCGCAGTAAGCTACTGTATCTTCTCCCGCATCACTTTTGACCATAAATTCTTCTGATTTACTTCCACCCATTGCACCGCTCGATGCACCAACAACAAAATATTTTAACCCGCATCTGTCAAAAATTTTTCTGTATGCTTTATCGTGCATTTCATAAGATTTATCTAAGTCTTCAAAAGATTTATCGAGTGAATAAGAATCTTTCATTATAAATTGACGACCTCGGATTACTCCACTTCTTGGGCGTGGTTCATTCCTGAATTTTGTTTGTATCTGATACCAAATTTGAGGCAAATCTTTATATGATGTGATTGCACCTTTTGCATGCCAGGCTACTATTTCTTCGTGAGTGGGAGCTAAAACATAATCACGATTTTTAACATGAAACATAATATCGCCAAATGCTTCAACTCTTCCCGTTTGTTCCCAAATTTCTCTTGGATTGAGTGCTGGATAATGAAATTCCTGACCACCAATAGCATTCATTTCTTCTCGAATTATATCCATAATTTTTCGAATAACTTTGTAACCAATCGGAAGCCATGTATAAATTCCAGCTGAAAGTTG
>NZ_BAAJAO010000032.1:0-15838 GCF_057554405.1 Rosettibacter sp. KY25
AAATGAAATCAATTAATTTTGTGCACGATTCTTCGAATCATGTTAGAGATTAAATCGTTACACGAAATGAAATTTAGTGCGTGCCTGAATTACAAAATTGCAGGTTGAAGGTTACAAGTTTAAGTTGATTATTATTGTAAACCACGAAGTGGTTTAATATGAATAGAAAAAATGTGAAGTACGAAAAATTATCAGAACCCTGAAGGGGTTCAATAATAGGCGATCAGAATAGAAAAGTTTGGAATGATGGAAAATTGGAATAATGAGCTGGTGATTTAACACGAAATGAAATTTCGTGCAAAATAAGTTAAAAAATCGTGCAAATATGCATTGAGCTTGTGTAAAAATTATCTTGTTAATAAATAACTCACCCTAAATCTCTCTAAGGGACTTTGAAAATAGAGCGAAATCGCCCCTTCTCTTTATAAGAGAAAGAGTCGAGGGGATGAGTTAAGTTGCTTTAAAGAACTTTTTACACAGTCTCCATTCCTTGGGCACAAGATTACAGATTGACGGTTTCAATTTAAAAACCCCGAAAGGGGTTTAATATTAATAGATGAAAGGAAATAAATATATTTTAGAAACCTATATGAGTTCAATCATAGCTTAGGAAACATAAATGTTGGGAAAAATGGAATGTTGAGAAAATGGAATATTGAGATTATAATACTAAACGCTGTTTCGTTAATATATATGAAATATCAAAAAATCATTTTGTTTATGCAAAATTCTAATCATAATACTTACATTATTAATAAACCTTGCTGATTCTCCAAATCAACTTACAACACTATATTTTATTTAATTCTCACTATTCCATCTTTCCACTATTTCAACTCTATATATGTGTTTTGTAACTCTGCAGCATCTTCATGTAGTTTGCTCTTTCAAATGCGGCTGGTTCTGCTACAGATTTTTGGCTCATACTTCCTTTCATTGTTTGAATTGAATCATATTCATTTTCTTCCATCCATCTCTCAAGTCCATTTAATATCTCTTTAATTCTTCCAACTCCGTTCATTAAAAGTTCAGAACAAATCATTGCAACATCTGCTCCAGCCATAATTACTTTAATAACATCTTCATGAGAATGAATTCCACTTGTAGCAGCCATGCTTGCTTTTATATTTCCATATAAAATTGAAATCCATCTTAATGGTAATCTCATTTCCCAATTTGTACTTAAAATTAAATTTGGAACCACTTCCAATTTTTCTAAATCAAAATCTGGTTGATAAAATCTATTAAATAAAACAAGTGCATCTGCCCCTGCTTCATCTAATTTTTTTGCCATATTCGCCATAGATGAAAAATATGGACTCAACTTTATTGCAACAGGAATTTTAATATGACTTTTCACAGCTTTCAAAGTATCGATGTAAATATTTTCTATTTCAGAACCTGTCACATCAGGATTTGTAGCTACATAATAAATGTTTAATTCAAGAGCATCTGCTCCTGCCTGTTCTATATTTCTTGCGTATTGAATCCATCCACCTTTACTTACTCCATTCAAACTTCCAATTACAGGAATATTAACTGCTTTTTTAAGATTTGCAATATGGTCGAGATATTGATAAGGTGTTAAATAAAATGATTCTGGTTCAGGAAAATAGTTCAAAGCTTCTGCATAACTTTCTGCATGATAAGATAAATAATGATCAAGTTCACCGCTCTCATGTATAATTTGTTCTTCAAATAATGAATACACAACAACTGCAGATGCTCCAGCATCTTCCATTCTTTTAACTGTATCAACATTTTGAGATAACGGTGATGCTGAAGGAACAATTGGGTTTTTTAATTTCAAACCCATGTATGTAGTTGATAAATCCATAAATCCCCCGAAAAAAATTTTTTATTTAAATTTAGAGGCCGTTCTTATTTGAACGACCTCTTTATAATTATTAATTAACTTTTTCTTCTAGTTTTTCTTTTCCATTACCAGAAAAATCAAAGCTTGCCATCTGTTCATACAATTTCCATCTCTTAATCACTTCTTCTTGAGCTTTTTCAAGTAATTGTTTTGCAATAAGTGGATGAGATTTTGTCAACATCTTATATCTTGTTTCTTGATAGATATAATCCTCAAGTTTAATCTTTGGAGCTTTAGAATCTAATTTCAATGGATTCTTTCCTTCTTTCAGATTTTCTGGATTATATCTAACTAATGGCCAGTAACCACTATCAACAGCAAGCTTTTGACTTTCAAGTCCCTTTGCCATATTTATACCATGAGCAATACAATGACTGTAAGCAATAATTAGAGATGGACCATCATAAGCTTCAGCTTCGAGAAATGCGCGAACTGTTTGAGCATCATTTGCACCGAAAGCTACTTTTGCTACATAAACATTACCATAATTCATTGCCATCATAGCTAAATCTTTCTTTGGAGTTGGCTTTCCTGCAGCAGCAAATTTTGCTACAGCACCCATTCCAGTTGCTTTCGACATTTGTCCGCCAGTATTTGAATATACTTCTGTATCAAGTACAAGAATATTAACATTTTTGCCAGAAGCTAAAACGTGGTCTAATCCACCATAGCCAATATCATAAGCCCATCCATCACCGCCTACTATCCATACAGATTTTTTAACAAGATAATCTGCAATTTCAAGTAACTTCTTCGCATCTTTTGAATCCATCTTCTGTAATTTTTCTTTTAATTCTTTTACTCTTAATCTCTGTTCATAAATTCCAACTTCATCTTTTTGTTCAGCATTTATAATTGATTCAACAAATTCTTTTCCTAATTCATCTTGAAGTTTAACGAGCAGTTCTTTTGCAAATTGATTTTGTTTATCAATAGCCAATCGCATTCCCATTCCAAATTCTGCATTATCTTCAAATAATGAATTTGACCATGCTGGACCTCTTCCTTCTTTATTTTTTGCCCAAGGTGTTGTTGGTAAATTTCCACCATAAATTGAAGAACATCCAGTTGCATTTGCAATTATTGCTCTATCACCAAATAGCTGCGACATTAATTTGAGATATGGAGTTTCACCACATCCAGAACATGCACCTGAAAATTCAAACAATGGTTCTAATAACTGATTGCTTTTTACTAATGATGTATTTACTAATTTTCTATCAATTTCTGGCAATTCAAGGAAGAAATCAAAATTAGCTCTTTCTTGTTCACGAATTGGAATTTGTGGAACCATATTGAGAGCTTTTCGTTTGGTATCTTTTTTATTTTTTGCTGGACATACTTCATAACACAATTCACAACCTGTACAATCTTCTACTGCAACTTGAATTGTATATGCATAACCTTCTGGAAATTCTTTCCCTTTTGCATCCATATGCTTGAATGTAGCTGGTGCATTTTCAAGGTATTTCTTGTCGTATACTTTTATTCTAATTGCAGCATGTGGACAAACGAGAGCACATTTACCGCATTGTATACACCATTCAGGGTCCCACTCTGGAACTTCAAGTGCAATGTTTCTTTTTTCCCATTTTGTAGTTCCTGAAGGAAATGTTCCATCAACAGGCATTTCACTAACTTTTACTAAATCTCCTTTTCCTGCCATAATTTTTGCAAGAACATTTTTTACATAATCTGGAGCTTTATCAGAAACTATTGGCGGCAGTTCAATTGTACTCGTAGCTTTTTCTGGAACTTCAATTTTGTGTAGATTCTCGAGTGTTTGATCAACTGCTTCGAAATTCTTCTTAACAATTTCTTCTCCTTTTGCACCGTAAGTTTTCTTAATTGCATTTTTGATTTGTTCAATAGCTTCGTCTTTTGGAAGTATTCCTGATATTGCAAAGAAACATGTTTGCATTATTGTATTAACACGGCTTCCCATTCCTGTTTTTGCTGCAACACTGTAAGCATCAATCACATAGAAATTTAATTTCTTATCAATAATTTGCTGTTGAACTTTACGCGGCAATTTATCCCAAGTTTCATCTTTTCCATAAGGTGAATTTAAAAGGAATGTTCCGCCTTCTTTTATATTTTCAAGAACATCAAATTTTTCGAGCAATGTAAACTGATGACATCCAACAAAATTTGCTGTTTGAACTAAATAAGTAGAACGAATTGGTCTCTTGCCAAATCTTAAGTGAGATACTGTAGTTGAACCTGATTTTTTTGAATCATAAACAAAATAACCTTGTGCATAGTTATCCGTTTCTTCTCCAATAATTTTTATAGAATTTTTATTTGCACCAACAGTACCATCTGCACCTAATCCATAGAACATGCATCTTACAACATCATCACCTTCAATAATAAAGGATGGGTCGTAATCAAGACTTGTAAAAGTAACATCATCAATTATTCCAACAGTGAAATGATTTTTTGGATTATCCAATTTCAAATTATCAAATACAGCTTTAATCATTGCAGGAGTAAATTCCTTAGAAGATAATCCATATCTGCCGCCGACAATCTTTGGCATTTTAGCAAATGGTGGATTATCAGAATTCATTGCATCACTAATTGCAGAAAGAACATCAAGATAAAGTGGTTCACCAAAAGAACCTGGTTCTTTTGTTCTATCAAGCACTGCAATTTTTTCAACAGTTTTTGGAATAGCAGCAAGCAAATGTTTTGCTGAGAATGGACGATACAATCTTACTTTAACAATACCAACTTTTTCTTCCATTCTTTGAGTCATATACTCAACAGTTTCTTCAGCAGCTTCTGCACCAGAACCCATTAGAATGATTATTCTTTTTGCATCAGGTGCACCATAATAATCAAACAAATGATATTGACGACCTGTAAGTCTTGCAAACTTATCCATAGTGTTTTGAACAATATCAGGACAAGCATTATAAAATCTATTAACTGCTTCTCTGCCTTGGAAATAAACATCAGGATTTTGAGCCGTTCCTCTAATGAAAGGATTATCAGGGGTTAATGCTCTTTCCTTGAAAGCTTTTACATAATCATCATTAATCATTGCACGAATATCATCATCTGTCAAAGCTTCTATTTTCATTACTTCATGAGAAGTTCTAAATCCATCAAAGAAATGAACGAATGGAATTCTTGATTCAAGAGAAGCAGCATGTGCAATTAAAGCAGTATCCATAACTTCTTGAACTGAATTTGAACAAATTAATCCAAATCCAGTTTGACGGGTAGCCATTACATCGCTGTGGTCACCAAAAATTGAAAGAGCCGATGCAGCCAAAGAACGTGCACTAACATGAAATACAGTTGGTGTAAGTTCACCAGCAATTTTATACATATTTGGAATCATTAATAACAAACCTTGAGAAGCTGTAAAGGTTGTAGTTAGAGCACCAGCTTGAAGTGAACCATGAACAGCACCAGCAGCACCGCCTTCACTTTGCATTTCCGTAACAGTGGGAACAGTTCCCCATATATTTTTCACTCCAGCTGCTGACCAAGCATCAGATAATTCTCCCATCGGCGATGATGGTGTAATTGGATAGATTGCAATTACTTCGCTCACACGATAAGCAACATGTGCCGCTGCTTCGTTTCCATCAATCGTTATTTTTTTTCTTTCCATTAATACACCTTTATTTTATTTGAATACTCTGTTAATCTTAAAAAAACTTTATTCCTAAAACAAATATCCTGCCAAAATTTTAAAGGTAATTTTTTTTCAATAAATTAGTTTTTTAATGCTTTTGTAAAAGATTTTTACATAAATCTATAAATTTTAGAAATATTCTCTTATTTCTAAGAAATTTATTTTTTTTCAAAATACAATAATAGAAAGAAAGTGATATAAAATAAAGATAATATTGTCGGTATTTTAATTAATTAAAAAATATCTTATAATTGTTTGAGAATCAGTGAAGAAAAATTTTTTCATAAAATAAATTTATTTATCATTAAGCAGAGGGATTAGTATGAAAAAATTATTTTTCTCACTGATTCTCTACACAAACATCAGTATACTTTCACAAACCATTTCATCCACTGCTCAAGGTGGCAATTGGAATAGCCCTTCAACATGGATTGGTGGTGTAGCCCCAAATGCAAATAGTGATGTTGTTATTAATGGTCCTGTAGTAATTAGTAATGTTGAATGCAAAAATTTAACAATCAATTCTAATGGTATTATTGAAGATGAACCGTCTATGGGAAGAACATTAACTATCAATGGTGATTTTATAAATTATGGAACTGTTAGAATTGGTCAAGGTAATTATGGAGTTACTCTTTTAATTAAAGGCAACATGCAGAATTATGGAACTCTTATTAATCGATGGATAACATTTGGGGGTTCAGGCTCTCAGCAAATTTTAAGTACAAAAAAAATTAGTTGCTACGGAATTGACAAAAATCCAGATGGGACAATTATTGCAATGAGTGATTTAGAAATTGATTCAGTTACAACTGTAAGATTAGATGGTGATGTTCTAAACATGGGCAGTTACAAATTATCTAAAATCTCAAGAAAAAATATTGATAATTCTGGCGATATAATTTCTGGTGGAACAATTTATTCAAATGGACAACTTGATATCAGTGGAAGATTTGGTTCAAACCTTGACGGTAATCCAACATTAATAGGAAATACACCATTATTATTTACTGGTGAAAACACAATAAAACAAAATTTAACGGTAGCAAGTGGAAAAGTATTAGCAGATGAACCTTATCTGGGAAGAACAATAACAATTCAAGGTAACCTCACAAATAATGGAATAATTACTAATCGTCATGGTGGATTAACAGTAGAAGTAAAAGGAAATGTAATTAACAATGGTGAATTCACATCATTCCTAAGATTCATTGGAGATGATAATCAATCAATAAGTGGAACTCAAAAATATTCCTGCGGTTGGATTGAAAAAAAACCTGATGGAAAAATTAATGCTGCTTCTGATTTAGTTTTTGATTCAACTACTACAATCTATCTTTATAATGATATATTAAATATGGGTTCTTACAAATTAATGAAACTATCTAAAAAAGATTTTGTCAGTTCAGATTTTATTTTCAAAGGAGGAACAATTTATTCGGATGGAGAAATTGATGTCACAGGAAGATTTGCTTCTAATCTTGATGGAGATTTCATTTTAACTGGAAAAGATACAATGCTTTTTGTTGGGGATAATATAATATATCATGATTTAAAAGTTGCAAAAGATAAAGTAATTCAAGATGAATGCTGTATTGGAAGAGAATTTACTGTTAATGGTGATATCTATAATTATGGAACATTTAAAAACAGATTCGGCGGATTAACTTGTTATGCATTAGGAAATGTTTATAATTATGGAAGATTTGAGATAAGTTATTTAATACTAAAAGGTGATAACAATGTAACTAAACTTTATGGAACTTTCTTTACAAATATAGAACTTGATAAAGAAGGAAGTTCACCAGCCTATTTTACAATTGATCAATTTTTGAATGTAAAGAAAGGTTTGTTAATTAAAAAAGATGTTACACTTACTATCAATAATAATTCTGAATTGATAGCAGACAAAACAATTTCAAATTATGGAACAGTAATAAATAATGGCAAAATTACTAATCGATATTATATTTATACCCGCGGCTCTGTTGATGTTCAACCTTTTATGAAAATTAATCCTGTTGTGTACGACAGAGCAACTTCTGATTCATTAATTGTAACTTCTTACAATTTACTTCATCCAAAAATGTCATCTGCAATTAAAAGATATTGGAATGTTAAAGGTAATAAAAATTTAAGCTCATACTCAGTTGAATTATATTATGATGATGAAATACTCAATGGTCAAGACCCCAACAATCTCGAAGTTTACATTACAACAGATAATGGTGAGACATGGAAAAAAATTTCTAACGCGGTTAATACACAAAGAGACCTTGCGAACAAAAAAATTACTGTTGGAACAAACAATAATCCAATCACACTTACTGGAGATATCATACTAAGTTCGGGTAATGTTGCCAATATATCATCAATATCTGTTACAATAACTGGAAGAATGCAAGTAAGAGTTGGACCGCCAAATAGGTATACAATCAGTTACTGGAACAATAATAATTATCCAACAGATAAATTTTTCATTATTCTAAAAACAAATCAAGGTGTATACTTTGATGGAATGTATTCTAAAAAAATTGGAACAGACTCACTAAAGTATATTCCAATTGATTCTTTAGTTTATGATAATATGAAAGATGAAATATTATTATTAGTTCAACCGCTGGCTCCAAAAGAAGTAAGAAGTTTTGATGTAATAGTTAAATCTGCACTTGGAACTTCGTTCAAGTCAATGGAACCAGTAACATTTACAGTTATAGCTCTTTGGGTTGGGGGTGCAATCTTAGAAGAATATATTTCCAACACAGTTGTAAACAGTTGCTATGAAGTGTGGAGACCAGTCGAGGAGGATAAATCATTAACAGATGCATCTGTAAAAGCATTAAAGAACAGTTTGAATGATGCTGTAACAATTGAAAATGGTGCTAAAGGTGTTGCTAAAAAAGCTTCTGAAGAAATACTTAAAAAAACGGGAAGAATAGTTGCCTGGCCTGCTTTTCTTGCTAAAGATATTCTTGATTGTCTATCTAATACAGTCAAAGGAATGAAAGAGTATGTTAATGGTAATTTTGACAAACAAGAAAAAGAACTTGTTAAAGTAACATCGTGGGACCCAAATGCTAAAGAAGGTCCAACTGGTCACGGCAAAGAAGGTTTTATCTCTTCTGCAGCAACAATGAATTACACAATATTTTTCGAAAATAAAAAAGAAGCAACCGCACCTGCATATCAAATTGTAATTCTTGATACCTTAGATGAAAATGTATTTGATATCAACTCAGTAAAATTTGGTGATGTAAGTCATCCACTTGTAAATAAAACATTAACAAGAACTGGAAATATTTTAAAGTGGGATTTTGTTGGAATTGAACTTCCGCCAAATGTTAATCCTCCCGAAGGTGAAGGTTGGGTTAAATTCACTGTTAATTTAAAACCAAACTTACCAAGTGAAACTAAAATTAGAAACAGAGCTGTCATTACATTTGACATTAACAAACCGCTTGCAACGAATACTGTTGTTAACACATTAGACTTTGATTCGCCATCAGCAGATATAACAAACATATCTCAATTAAGCTCGCATGAGTTATTAGTTGCTTGGAATGGAAATGATGGTAGTGGTTCAGGAGTTAAAAATGCTGCAGTTTATCTTTCAACTGGTGATGGTCCCTTTACCTTAGCTGCTGTATCAGATAAATCACCAATTAATATTCCAGTGCAGCCAGAAAATTCTTATCGATTATATGTACTTGCAACAGATAATGTTGGAAATACTCAGCAATCACCTGCTCAAATTCATCAAATCACTGTTGATGTAAAAGAAAAAGTTAAAATCCCAAAAGAGTATAAGTTAGAGCAAAATTATCCGAATCCATTTAATCCTGTTACTAAAATAGTTTTCAGTATTCCAAAAAGAACAAAAGCAGAATTGTGCATTTATAACATATTGGGAGAAAAAGTAGCAGAATTAATAAATGCTGAAATTGAGGCGGGCAGATATGAATATGAATTTAATGCTGTTAATCTTCCAAGCGGGGTTTACTTCTATCGATTTAAAACAGAGGATTATATTTCTGTTAAGAAAATGTTATTAATTAAATAAGGAATTTTATTCAATTGTTATTCAATAAGAGAGTTATTATTATAAAATTAAACCGCAATGAGCGCAAAGATATGATTCAAAAATTTCTTCAAAATTCTTCGCGCTCCCTGCTGTTATCAAATTAAAAAAGTCTATTCATATTAAACCACTTCGTGGTTTTTAATCTGTAACACGATTCGAAGAATCGTGCATAAAATTAATTGATTTCATTTTTTCAATTACAATTCATGAAATTTCATTTAGTGTTACAATCCGCCATCCCAACATTCCATTATTCCATTTTTCCGAACGCCTCTGTTCTCACCATTATCATTGAACCCCTTCAGGGTTCTCAAAATGTATATTTCATTACATTTCGTCTATTCATATTAAACCACTTCGTGGTTTTTAATCTGTAACACGATTCGAAGAATCGTGCATAAAATTAATTGATTTCATTTATTCAAATACCACTCACGAAACTACGTTTCGTGTTACAATCACTAGCCAATTATTCCATCATTCCAACATTCCAATTTTCCAAGCGCTTCTCTTCTATACATTATCATTGAACCCCTTCAGGGTTCTCAAAATGTATATTTCATTACATTTTGTCTATTCATATTAAACCACTTCGTGGTTTTTGTAACTGCAACCTTCAACTAACAATTTTGTTCCAAAGGAATGCCTTACGGCATAATCTTGCAATTTTGCAATTCTCTCTCATTAATCCCCGCCAGCATTCATTAACTTTCAACCTTAAAACCTGCAGACCCTCAACTTATAATATTGCTTACTCTAAATTTTTATATACTAAAATTATTAGAAATGATTCATCATTACGCTTTAGAGCGTTACGCTGTAAAGCGTAATATGAACTCTCTAAAAAATGGATCATCGAATAGATAAGAATTTTCTTCTTTTTCGATTATTCCTTGTTCTATTAAACTTTTCAATGCTTTTTGAGTTGTTGATGGAACCGAAAGTCTATACTTCTTAGCATATTCAGCAGAGAATATATTTTGATTTTCTCTTGCAAGTGCATAGATTAATTTTTTCTGGTATAAAGATAGTTTATCATAAAGTTCATAATAATAATCACTCTTCAATTCAATTATTCTTTCAAAACAAAACTCAACAAATTCTTTCTGAATTTTTTTATAATTTCCTATTGCATATTGCCATACCTCAGAAGCCAAAAATTGAATGTAGTAAGGAATGTTATTAGCTTTTTCAATTATTAATGCAGCAACTTCTTCATTAATAATTAATTTTGTGCTCCTAAATCGTTCGATAATAAATTGAATTGTTTCTGCTTCAGGAAGTTTGCCAAGATTCATTGCATAAGCTGAGTTTTAGTTACGCACGAAACTTCTTTTCGTGTTACAAGCCATCAGCCCATTATTCCAACATTCCATTTTTCCAATTGCTTCTATTCCCAACGTTTAATATTGAACCCCGGCAGGGTTCTGATAATTTTTCGTACTTCACATTTTTTCTATTCTTATTAAACCACTTCGTGGTTTTTGTAACCTGTACTTTCAACCTGTAACCTTCAACTTGTAACAAGCAATCGATAAACTAATACACTTTCGTATCACCTTTAATCATCTTTATAGCCGTCTTAATAATTATTAAGATATCCAACCAGAACGACCAATTCTTAATATACCAAATATCATATTCAAAACGCTTTAGTAGTTCATTAATATCATTAACTTTTCCACGCAAATTATTTATCTGTGCCCAACCTGTAATGCCTGGTTTTACTAAGTATCTACAACCATAATCTTTCACTAAATTTGAAAATAGTAAATCTTCATTTACTTCATGTGGTCTTGGTCCAACAATACTCATATCCCCTTTTAATACATTTATAAATTGTGGGAACTCATCAATGTTATTCATTCTCAAGAAATATCCTGCTTTAGTAATTTCCTCGGTTCCATTATTAAACATTGTTCTGAATTTATAAAGAACAAAATATTTTTTATTCTTCCCAAATCTTTTTTGCTTAAAAAAGACAGGACCTTTGCTATCTAATTTTATAATTATTCCTATGATTATTGTTAAAACAGGAAGGATAAAGATGCAGATTATTAATGATATGATTAAATCAAAAATTCTTTTAAGAATTTCATTGTGAGTTTTAAAAAGAGGAGACTCAATATTCGCCAATAAAAACTCCGGGCAAAATATTTAGTCTTAATGTTAAACCTTTTTAGGGTTATTCACATATTAACCATTTACCAGCAATCATTAACCTTTACCATGTAACTTGCAACAAATACTACTCCTCAGCCCATTATTCCATTATTCCAAGCGTCCCTGTTCTCACCATTATCATTGAACCCCTTTAGGGTTCTGATAATTTTTCGTTCGTTACATTTTTCTATTCATATTAAACCACTTCGTGGTTTTTAATCTGTAACACGATTCGAAGAATCGTGCACATAATTAAATGATTCCATTTATTCAAATATCATTCACGAAATTTCATTTCGTGTTACAATTCACCGAACCATTATTCCAATTTTCCATTATTCCATCATTCCCCCGTTTTATTCTAACACCAGTGAATAACTTATTCCTCCACTAAAATCTTTCAAGTTCATTAATCCAGCTAATATTTTTATATGTTTTAATAAAGTTAATCTTACTCCAGTATTAAATCTTTCAGCATCGTATTCTGTAATTAATTCTAAAAAGTTAAATGGTTGATATGAAATTCCACCAAATAGACCAACAAATTGATAATCTGCTGCTTTGAATACTTTAAATCCATGCCCTATGACTAAATTACATTTCCATATTTTTTTCGAAGCAACTATATAAATTGATTGCTTATGTATTGCTCCTACTCCTCCAAATGCTGTTCCGATGTTGTTTATTCCAGTTGATAAATTTATAAAATGATTTTCCTCATCTAAAAATTTTATTCTAAAACCAACACTCCTATCACCAATACCTTGAGTTCCCTTATGCTTGAGCAAATAGACAAAATTTGTATTGACTTCAAGGAATGGTAAAAAATTCAATGTTGCAGAATAAACAACTGCATTATCGTTGTAACCTCCAAAAGAAACATATTTTTTATCAAGATAATGAAAAGAAAAATTTAATGTGCCATCATGAAATAAATTTGCATCAGGAATTGTGAGTAGTCCTGAAAAGCCGGAAATTGTTTGTGAGTATAATAGAGTTGATGTTGTAAAAAAAATAATTATTAGGTATTTCATTTCAGAAATTAAATTGAATATATATTAGTACACGAATTATAAATATTCGATTAAATTTAACCATTAATTGTATTTAAACCAGCAAATTTCAATCTTTAACTTACAACATACAACTATTTATATGTTTACATGAAATTTTATTGCATGTTACAATCCACCAGCCCATCATTCCAACCATTTCTATTACCAACCCCTTTTAACCTTTAACTAATCAAATATATCAGCTCTGTATAATTTATAATATGGCAAAAAAATAACTTTTGTTTTATCTATTAAAAATTCATTAGATAAATTAACAGTAATTACAAAAGCTTTTCTCGGTGAATATTTTCCAATAAAACTTCTTAAAGAACGCTTTATAGTTCCTACATCTGAATACTTTACTTCAATAGGGATAATTTCTTCTCCTTTATTAATAATAAAATCAACTTCTGCTTTATCAGTAGTTCTCCAATAATTAATAGTCCAGTTCTTCCATGCCAATTGTTCTTCGATTAAATTTTTTACCAGATTTTGAAATATAAATCCCAGTTCAACAGGATTTTGCTGCAAAGAAAAATTATTATTAGCAAAATTCCTTAGACCAAGGTCATAAAAGTAAACAACCTTTGATTTTGATAATTCTTTTAAGCTATTACGAACAAATGGAGTTATTGTACTTATTACAAAAGTTTTTTCTGCATAGTATAAATACTTCTTAAGTGTTATTGTAGAAATATTTAGCAAATTGGATAATCGAGAATAATTTATTTGTTTACCTGTTTGTGTAGCTAAAATTTTTATTAACAATTCAAATGCATCTGGTCTATCTATATTTAATAGAGAAATAATATCTTTTTGAATATAACTTCGATAAATTTCATCAATTAATTTCCTTTTTTCTTCAATAATATTTTCTGTTACTATTCTTGGATAACCTCCAAAGCTCAAATATTCATTTAGTAATATTTTACATTTTTCTTTTTCCAGCTCAAAATATTCATCAAGTTTATCTTCATACTGGTAATTAGTTTTGAAATTAACAAATTCTTTTAGAGTTACAGGAAAAAGTTCAAATAATCTTTTTCTGCCTACTAAAGATTCCTGAATTTTTTCTTTTAATTCCAAACTGCCAGAACCTGAAACAACAAATTTGTATGGTAAATTCATATCATATATGCCTTTTAAGAATATACCAGCATTTTCTTTTCTTTGTATTTCATCAATAAAAACATAACCTTCATTACCAATTTCTAACTTGATTTTATTTAATAGTAATTCCTGACTTTTGAAAAATTGATTATTACCCTCATAATCAAGATTTAAAAATAGTACTTTATCGTTTTTTCTTTTGAGTTCCTCAATCAACTCCATCATTAAAGTAGTCTTACCGATCTGCCGTGGACCTACAATTAATGATATCTCTTTTGCTATTAAATGCTTTTTTATTTCATCGTAAAGATAACGTTTGATGTGCATTTATTGGTTTAACCCGATTTTTTATAAAGTCAATTTATTATTTTATCGGGTTATTTGCAAATATATCAATAATTTGTGTTGTATTTTAAATTTGTTAAATTTAGATTATTTTTCGTGGCATTAACCTTTAACCATTATCTATAAACAGTTCACCTTCCCATTATTCCATCATTCCAATTTTCCATTTTTCCATCATTACAAGCGCTTCTCTTCTATACATTATCATTGAACCCCTACAGGGTTCGTAGATGTTTTTTGTAACATTTTTCTATTTAATATTAAACCCCTTTCGGGGTTTTAACTAGGAATCTTTAACATGAAACCGCAACCATTTGCAAGAAATTTCATTTCATGTTACAATCACCAGCCCATTATTCCATCATTCCAACATTCCAATTTCCCATTTTTCCAAGCGCTTTAATTCCCTTTATCAATCAACTTACAAACCCTAAACTAATACTTTTTTACTCAAATAATTTTTTAATTAAATCTTTCTTTTCTATTTTATGAAAATTTGACAAGGCATTTAAGATATTATTGAGTGTTCCTATTTTAAGAGGGTTATGATTTGGAATTGTTAAATGATGAATTCTTTCTTCAGTTTTAAACGTTAACCTTATGTGACTCCCTTTTTGACGTGTAATATTATATCCCAACTTTGCCAGAGCTGCAATTAATTCTTCTTCTTATATATCTCTTGGTATTTTCAAGCTGATAACAATTCTTCTTTTATGTAATGAATTCTAATTATATGAGGTTTTTCATCTTCATCAAAATGAGTATTTACTGCTTCTACTATATTTTTTTTAAGTTCTTCCATCGTTTCAGCTTCTGTATATATAGAGTGCTCCAAAGCTTTGGCTTCATATCCTCCATCCAGAGAATCTTCAACAATGAAAATTATTTCATTTTTCATTTTAACACCTTTGTACATTTTTCTTCATTAAATATAAAAAAATTGTTTTGACAATAGTAGTTATATTCCACCTTAAAATTTAATATAATCTAATTGTATTTTGGAAAGTGGAATTTGAATAGTAATTCTATGTGTTGATTATCAAAAATCATTTTCATCTATTAATTTTTATGATTAGTTATAAAAAATAATTCATTTGGGTGAGGTAATTTGCATAATCGATAATAATAAAACCTAAATGGTTATTAGCTGCTTTTTTTCATAAATTATATTTTGTGTTAAAAACAAATTTCTATCATTACAACCGAATCTATTCTCACATTATATCAACCTTCAACCTATTATCATTTATTCCTTTTCACGAAATTTCATTTCGTGTTACAATCACCAGCCCATTATTCCAATTTTCCATCATTTCAAACTTTTCTATTCTGATCGCCTATTATTGAACCCCTTCAGGGTTCTGATAATTTTTCGTTCGTCACATTTTTTCTACTCTTATTAAACCACTTCGTGGTTTACAATAATAATCAACTTAAACTTGTAACCTTCAATTTGTAATTTTGTAATTCAGGCACGCACTAAATTTCATTTCGTGTAACGATTTAATCTCTAACATGATTCGAAGAATCGTGCACAAAATTAATTGATTTCATTT
>NZ_BAAJAO010000033.1:0-15784 GCF_057554405.1 Rosettibacter sp. KY25
TCAGTAAATCCGACATATCTTTTCTTCAGCTTTTCACTGTAAATTACATAAACGTAATACATAAGAAAAAAATCTTTATTTGCGGAGAGGGGGGGATTCGAACCCCCGTGGCGCGAAAATGCGCCAAACGGTTTTCGAGACCGCCGCATTCAACCACTCTGCCACCTCTCCAGAGGATATTAGTAAGTATTTCAAGACCACCGCATTTCCGCCAGAGGCGGACAGGCAACCACTCTGCCATTATTTCAAAGAATTTTATTTTGTTTTAATAATTTGTGTTAAGTAGAGATAAACAATTGGTAACATAATCAATTCTAATTAATAAGTATACAATTTTTTACTGCTAATATTCAATCAACCTTAATAGTCTTTCATCTTCACGAGAGTAACAAATTGGTGAATACTCATGTATTCAAAATTAAAAAACATATTGAATAAATTCTTGTAGAGAAAAATTTTATTTATCAAAAAAATTTTTTAGTAATTGTTGATTTTCTATATTTGCAATGAAATTTTTTTGTAATAAAGTTCTTTGTGATTTCAAAATTTAATTATGTTCTAATTGAATTGTCGTAAATAGAATTAATAAGAAATTGTAGTCATTAATTATTCGCCGTAATTTAGGCGGAAACTGGCACGACTAAAATTTTTAGTTCTTAAAAAATTGGAGAGATGCAGGAGTGGTTGAACTGGCACGCCTGGAGAGCGTGTATACCCCTAAAGGGTATCGTGGGTTCGAATCCCACTCTCTCCGCAAATTCATTTGTTTCCATACCAAAATTATATTGTCCTAAAACTAAATAAATTATGAGTAATTTAACCCAAGAAAATTTTTGTTATATAACTAATTTTTATTGGATTAAGTAAAAATTTTATATAATTTAGTAATCGATAAAGTTTACGATATAAAAAAGCTGTTTTTCATTATAAAAATAACTAAGAGGTTAAAATGACAGCTTCAGAAATCACATCGAATACCCCAACAAAATCCAAAATTGGAAAATATCGCTGGGTAATATTAGCACTTGTATTTTTTGCAACAACTGTTAATTACCTTGACCGTCAAGTTATTAGCTTACTGAAAGATGATTATCTTGAACCTCAATTTAACTGGACAGAAAGTGATTATGCACATATTGTAGTTGTGTTTCAACTTTGTTATGCACTTGGAATGTTGGTAGTTGGTTGGTTTATTGATAAAGTTGGCACTAAGATAGGATATGCTGTTTCTCTTACTGTTTGGAGTTTAGCTGCAATTGGACATGCATTTGCAAGAAGTACCGTTGGATTTATGGTAGCTCGTGGATTTTTAGGAATTAGTGAAGCTGGGAATTTCCCCGCTGCAATTAAAACTGTAGCTGAATGGTTCCCAAAAAAGGAAAGAGCATTGGCAACTGGAATATTTAATTCAGGAACAAATGTGGGCGCAATTTTAGCTCCTCTCTCAGTACCTTTTATTGCTGCTGCATGGGGCTGGCAGGAAGCTTTTATTATCACTGGTGCAATTGGATTAATTTGGTTATTGTTCTGGTTTGTTATGTACGAAATTCCATCTAAGCACAAAAAGTTAAGCAAAGAAGAATTTGAATACATTCATAGCGATAAAGATGAAACTTTAGAAAATGAGAATAAAGAAAAAGTAAGCTGGTTTAAATTACTTACATATCGTCAAACATGGGCTTTTGTAGTTGGTAAATTTATGACTGACCCAATCTGGTGGTTCTATTTATTCTGGTTACCTTCATTTCTTAATAAACAATATGGAATGACTAAAACAGATTATGCATTACCTATTGCAGTAGTTTACACAATGACAACTATTGGAAGTATTTTTGGCGGATGGCTTTCTGGATATTTTATAGGTAAGGGTTGGCCTGTTTATAAAGCAAGAAGAACTGCTATGCTTGTATTTGCATTATTAGTTATTCCTGTTGTATTTGCTCAAGCATTAGGAACTTACAGCTATTGGTTTGCAGTTTTAATTATTGGTCTTGCTGCATCTTCTCATCAGGCTTGGTCAGCAAATATCTTTACTACTACTTCAGATATGTTTCCTAAAAAAGCTGTAGCCTCTGTAACAGGCATTGGAGGTATGGCAGGTGCAATCGGAGGAATTTTACTTTCAACTTTAGCTGGTATTTTATTAGACCATTTCAAAGCTTTAGGAAATATAGAAACTGGTTATTATATAATGTTCATTATTTGTGGTACTGCTTATTTAGGTGCATGGGTTATATTTAATCTTTTAGCACCTCAAATGAAAAAAGTAGAATTATAAAATGAGGTTAAATATGCAAGATATTTTTATAACCGAAAATTTTTTGTTAACAAATAAAACTGCTCAAGTTCTTTATCATGAATATGCATCAAAGATGCCAATTATCGATTATCATTGTCATCTTCCTATCAATGAAATTGCAGAGAATAAAAAATTTGAAAATATAACTCATATCTGGCTTTACGGCGACCATTACAAATGGAGAGCAATGCGCACAAATGGCGTAGATGAAAAATTTATTACCGGCAATGCATCGGATAAAGAAAAATTTTTCAAATGGGCTGAAACAGTTCCTTATACAATTAAAAATCCTCTTTATCATTGGACTCACATGGAATTGAAAAAACCATTTGGCATTTCAGATAAATTATTGAATGCTGAGACTGCAGAAGAAATTTGGAATCGCTGCAACGAATTGCTTCAGCAGGATGATTTTTCTACTCAAGGAATTATTAAACAATGGAATGTTGAAGTAATTTGTACAACCGATGACCCCATTGATACTCTTGAATATCATAAGAAATTAAAAGAAAATCCTTTTGGAACAAAAGTGATTCCTGCATTTCGACCAGATAAAGCTATGGCTGTTGAAAATCTTGATGCTTTTTTAAATTATGTCAAAAAACTCGAAGAAGCATCAAACACTTCTATAAAAGATTTCCAGAGTTTTATTGAATCAATCAGAAAACGACATGACTATTTCCATGAAAATGGATGTCGTCTTTCCGACCACGGAATTGAAACAGCTTATGCAGAAGATTATACTTCAGAAGAAATAGAAAATATATTTCAAAAAATTTTATCTAAAAAAGATTTATCACAGAATGAAATTCTCAAATTCAAATCTGCAATGATGTATGAATTTGGTATAATGGATTATGAAAAAGGCTGGGTTCAGCAGCTGCATCTCGGTGCGTTAAGAAATAATAATTCAAGAATGTTCAGAACATTAGGACCTGATACTGGCTGGGATTCGATTGGCGATTTTGAAATTGCTCGTCCACTTGCAAAATTTCTTGATAGACTTGACAGTCAGAATAAATTAACCAAAACAATTATTTATAATCTCAATCCTGCAGATAATGAATTAATGGCAACAATGATTGGCAACTTTCAAGATGGAACTGTTCCCGGCAAATTACAATATGGAAGTGCTTGGTGGTTCTTAGATCAAAAAAGTGGAATTGAAAAACAAATCGATGCACTTTCAAATATGAGTTTGCTTAGCAGATTTATTGGAATGCTCACTGATTCAAGAAGTTTTCTTTCTTATTCTCGTCATGATTACTTCAGAAGAATTTTATGCAATATACTTGGTGAAGAAATTGAAAAAGGTTTAATACCTAATGACATTAAATTAATCGGCAGGATGGTTCAAGATATTTCATATAACAATGCAAGAAATTACTTTGATTTTTGGAATTAAAAAAAGGGTATAATAATGGAACTCGAAAAAATTATTGAAGAAGTTAACAATGGAAATATCGTAAATAATAATCTGGTTGATGTAGAAATTAATTCAATAAAAATCAGATTATATCCTTACTCTGTTAACAAATTAGATAATTCATATTTCTTTATTGGGAAAGAGAATTTTCAAAAATTTTTATTTATTGTTTATTCTGATGATAAACTTGCAAAGAATTTTGATGGTGAAATTATCGATGCAGGTAAAAATATTTTAATCAAAAAATGTAATCTTACTACAAATAATCGAATCGAACTTCAGAAATTATTTGATTATACTATTGCACAACCATTAGGATTATGCAATTCATTTGGATGCGGCGATAGATTGGGTCTTGCAAATGCAGGACATATTCGTGCATTAAGAAACAGCGGTTTCAAACCAATTCTTGCTCAACAATCAATCAGAGAATTAACACGCACACAAAGAACACCTCATGAAGTTATGGATGCTGCTGTTTGGGCTGTTTTTCAAGAAGGTTATAAAGATGGCTTTGGTTCGGATGCAGACCACCTAAAAACGTTTGATGATATTGATTTAATGCTCTCTGCAAATTTTACAATGTTTACTTTTGATCCAAGCGAACATGTTGATAATAATGCCGACCGTTACAATGAAAATGAATTGGTTGAAAAAGTAAAATCAATTAACTGGAATGAACTCAAAGATACTTACGAAGAAGCAGAGAAAAGATACGTAAATATAAAATTCGATATCTCAGATAAATTAACTCTTGAGGTTACGAAAGAAAATTTTCTTAGAGCTTATGCAAAATATGGCAAAGCAATAATTCACATCAAAAAAATGTATGATTACTTAAGTTCAAAAGCTCAAGAAGGTAAATTTGAAGTTGAAGTTTCGGTTGATGAAACCGAATCTGTAACAACTCCTTTCGAACACTTTTTCTTTGCAAATGAACTAAATCGTCTTGGAGTAAAATACATAAGTCTGGCTCCAAGATTTATTGGAGATTTCGAAAAAGGAATTGATTACAAAGGTGACTTAGATTTATTTAAGAAAGAATATGAAAAACATTTGGCAATAACTAAATATTTTGGAAAATATAAAATTAGTTTGCATTCAGGAAGTGATAAATTTTCTGCTTATCGTGTAATTGGTTCTTTGAAAGATGCTTACACACATGTTAAAACTGCAGGTACAAGTTATCTTGAAGCATTGAAAGTAGTTGCAGCAAAACAGCCGGATTTGTTCAGAGAAATTTTAGATTTCAGCAAAGGTCTTTATGAAACTGAAAAAAGAAGTTATCATGTATCTGCAGATATAAACCGTGTTAAATCTGGGAAAGAATATTCAGATTCAGAGTTAATTGATTTATTTAATTCAAATGATGTAAGACAAGTATTACATGTAACATTTGGCAAAGTATTAACAGAAAAAGATTCAACAGGAAAATATTTGTTCAAAGACAAAATTCTAAAATGCTTGATTGAAAATGAAGAAACTCATTATGAATTTATTGTAAATCATTTCAAAAAACATCTGGAGCCATTTAAATAATGAACAGACAAAATATCATTGATGAAATACTAAAAAGAAAAGCAGTAGCAGTTCTTAGAATTAAAGAACCGGAAAAATTAAAAAAAGTAATCGAAGCTCTTGCTGAAGGTGGGATTACTATTGCAGAAATTACAATGACTGTTCCAAATGCTATTCAATTAATTGAGAAAATGAATAATGAACTTGATAAGAATATTATCATTGGTGTTGGTTCAGTTCTGAATTCTCAAGTAGCAGAAGATGCAATCAAAGCAGGAGCTAAGTATGTTGTTAGTCCCATCTTCAAAAAAGAAATTATAGAAAAAGCTCATCAATATGATATTCCAGCAATGCCTGGATGTTTTTCACCAACGGAAATTCAAACAGCTTATGAATCTGGTGCAGATATAATAAAAGTATTTCCAGCTGATGTTCTTGGTATGGCTTTCTTCAAAGGTATTTTAGCTCCAATGCCTCATCTCAAATTAATGCCTACTGGAGGAGTTACATTAACAAATGCAGGTGATTGGTTGAAAGCTGGTGCTTGTGCTGTTGGTATTGGTTCTGCATTGTTGGATAAAGAGGCAATTCAAAATGAGCATTATGATAAACTCACTGAAAATGCAAAATTAGTCATGAAAAGTATCAACGATGCATTAATTAAATAAGGAGTAATGTTCATGAAATATTCAATGGATGATATAAAAAATAAAGTATGTGTTGTAACAGGTGGAAGCGGAATAATTGGAAAGGCGCTCTCGTTTGGATTAGCAGAAGCTGGTGCTAAAGTTGCTATAATTGGCACAAAAAAAGATAAATCTGAATCTGTTGCAAAAGAAATAAATGAAAAATTTCCTTCATCTACAATTGGACTTGCTGCTAATGTTCTTGATAAAGATGCTCTTATTACTGCAAAAAGTGAAATTAATGATAAACTTGGTCCTGTTGATGTACTCGTAAATTGTGCTGGTGGAAATAATCCAGCAGCTACAACACAAACAGAATTTATGACAGAACAAAATATTAATGATTTATCAAAAAGTTTTTTTGGTTTAGAACTTGATGGATTTCGTAGTGTCTTTGATTTGAATTTTATGGGAACTGTATTACCTACTATGATTTTTGCTAAAGATATGATTGGAAGAGGAGGTTCAATTGTTAATATTTCTTCAATGAGTTCATATAGACCAATTTCAAGAGTTGTAGCATATTCCGCTGCTAAAGCTGCTGTAAATAATTTAACAGAATGGCTTGCAGTTCATTTAGCAAAAGTAAATGTTCGAGTAAATGCAATTGCTCCTGGATTTTTCTTAACAGAACAAAATCGATTTTTATTAATCGATAAAGATACAAACCAGCTTACAGCACGAGGTAACAAAATTATTGCTAATACTCCAATGGGTCGATTTGGTGATCCTGAAGAAATTGTTGGAACTTTGCTCTACTTAATTTCTGATATATCAAAATTTGTTACCGGTGTTGTTATACCGGTTGATGGCGGCTTTAATGCTTTCTGTGGAGTATAAAATAGAACGTAGATGACACAGATTAAGCAGATTAACTCAGTGTAAAATGATAACATACTGAGTCTTAGTAATCAAAAATATTTTCACAAAATTTATAAATCTAAAAAGTTTTTTGATTTTGTGTTTAGTCAGGAAGTGAGACAAAGAGAAGGACTTAGCGACTTTACGTCTCGCGAGAAATTAATAGAAAAAACTTTGTACCTTAGCTACTTAGCGAAAAACGAAAGATAATTTCACGCAAAGCTGCAAAGAATCAAAGATGCAAAGAAATCCTTAGCGTCTTAGCGTCTTTGCGAGAAACAAATAAAAAACCTTAGCGTCTTTGCGAGAAACAAGAAAAATAAATCAAATAAAGAGATATTATAAAATAGACACATAGGAATTAAATTCGTAATAAAAATTTGCTCTCTGAATTTTTATGATTAATCATCTTTAACTAAACATTCAATTTTTTTGAGTTATATAATCATTAAAATGAGGATAATGTAAAAATGAATTATGGATTAACTATTAAAAAAGAAGCTGCATTAGATTTAGTTTCACTTGGCGCACTTGTTCACCGCCTTGATCCTGGAATTATTCCATTTAGAAAAGCAACTGAATGTAAAATTCATGTAAGCGGCGGTGAATATAATGTAGCTGCAAATCTCTCTGATTGTTTTAGACTAAATACTGGCATTGTTACTGCAATTGTAAAATATCCAATTGGCGATTTAATTGCTGAACGTGTTAGAGCAATGGGAGTAAAACTCATAGCAAAAGAATTTGAGCATAATGGTGTTAATGGTCCAAATATGGCTACAGTTTACAGCGATAGAGGTTTTGGTTCACGAGCTCCTGTAGTTTTTTATAACCGAAGTAATGAAGCAGCAGCACTATTAAAACCCGGGGATATTGACTGGAATTCCATTTTCACTCAGGGTGTGAAATGGTTTCACAGTGGTGGTATATTTGCTTCTTTATCAGAAACAACTGGTCAACTTATCATTGAAGGTATGAAAGCAGCAAAAGCTTCGGGTGCAGTTACAAGTTTTGATTTGAATTATAGAGCTAAATTATGGAACATCTGGGGTGGAGAAAAGAAAGCAGTTGAAGTGATAAATAAAATTGTTGAACATGTTGATGTCCTTGTTGGAAATGAAGAAGACTTACAAAAAGGTTTAGGAATACCTGGACCTGATGTAACAGCAAAATCTAAATTAGACCCCTCTGTTTTTATTGCTATGATTGATAGTGTTGTTAAAAAATTTCCTAATGTAAAAGTAGTTGCTACTACATTACGCGAAGTTCATTCTACAAATAGACACAGCTGGAGTGCAGTTGCATGGATTAATGGAAAAGTATATCAAGCTCCAACTGCAGAACTTGATGTTTATGATAGAGTGGGCGGTGGTGATGGTTTTGCTGCAGGATTTTTCTATGGCATTTTAACTAATGAAGAACCTCAAGAAGCTGTTAAACTTGGATGGGCTCATGGAGCTCTGCTTACTACTTATCCGGGTGATACTACAATGGCAACTCTTGACGAAGTTAAAGCTTTTGCAAAAGGTGGTTCGGCAAGAATTCAAAGATAAATTAATTTATGGCTAAATCTGATTTGTGAGGTCTTATGATTTTTTATGCAAATGGTTCTCCAGATAAAATTCTTAATGAAAATGATATTAAAGATGGACTTTACTCTGTATTCGATAAATTAGGTTCTAAGAAAAAAGTTCTTGCTATACCACCTGATTTTACTCGTTATCACTCTAAAGCAGGTGAAATAACTCGATATGTTCATGAATATTACAAAGATAATTTAACAGATATTTTACCTGCTCTTGGAACTCATGCACCAATGACTGATTATGAAATTGAAACAATGTTTGGTAATGTTCCTAAAAATTTATTTCGTGTTCATAGATGGCGGGAAGATTTAGTTACATTGGGCGAAGTTCCTTCAGATTTTGTTTTTCAAATTTCAGAAGGCAAAGTTAATTATTCCTGGCCCGCTCAAGTAAATAAATTACTTGTTGAAGGCAACTACGATTTAATTTTATCAATTGGTCAAGTTGTGCCTCATGAAGTAATTGGAATGGCAAATTATAATAAAAATATTTTTGTTGGAACAGGCGGAAAAGAAGGAATAAATAAAAGTCATTTTCTTGGAGCAGTATATGGAATGGAAAGAATAATGGGAAGAGCAGATAATCCAGTAAGAAGTGTTTTGAATTATGCATCAGATAATTTTGCTAAACACCTTCCAATTATTTATATACTTACAGTAATTGGAAAAGATGAAAATAATCAGTTAGTAATGCGTGGTTTATATATTGGTAATGATTTCGAGTGTTTTAAATTAGCTTCCGAACTTTCATTAAAAGTTAATTTTGAAATGCTCGAAGAACCATTAAAAAAAGTAGTTGTTTATCTCGACCCTCATGAATTTAAAAGTACATGGCTTGGCAACAAAAGTATTTACAGAACAAGAATGGCAATTGCAGATAATGGCGAGCTAATTGTTTTAGCTCCCGGATTAAAAGAATTTGGTGAAGATAAAGAAATTGATAGATTGATTAGAAAATATGGATACAAAACAACTCCAGAAATCCTAAAGTATGTTGAAGAAAATGATGAATTGAAAAATAATTTAAGTGCAGCTGCTCATTTGATTCATGGTTCTTCAGAAAATAGATTTACAATTACTTATTGTCCCGGAAATTTAACAAAGGAAGAAATTGAAAGCGTTAATTTCAAATATGCTGATTTGAATTACATGTTGAAAAAATACAATCCTGAAAAACTTCATGATGGATTTAATGAAGTTGATGGTGAAGAAATATTTTATATATCAAATCCAGCCCTTGGTTTATGGGCTTATAAAGGAAGATTTTTTAATTAAATTTATTAAAGGAGGATAAAAATGAGCAAAGCAGATATTGGATTGATTGGTCTTGCTGTAATGGGAGAAAATTTAGTATTAAATATGGAAAGTCATGGATTTACTGTAGCAGTTTATAATCGCACTGTAGAAAAAGTTGATAATTTCATTAATGGAAGAGGAAAAGGGAAAAATATAATCGGCACACATTCTCTTGAAGAATTAGTTGCAAGTTTGAAAAAGCCCCGCAAAGTAATGTTAATGGTAAAAGCAGGTAAACCTGTAGATGATTTTATTGAACTTTTAATTCCACTTTTAGAACCAGGCGATATTATTATTGATGGTGGAAACTCTCATTTTCCTGATACAATTAGAAGAACAAAATATGTAGAAGAAAAAGGTTTTCTTTACATTGGCACTGGAGTATCAGGCGGCGAAGAAGGTGCGCTTCGTGGTCCTTCGATTATGCCTGGCGGTTCACCAAAAGCTTGGGAACATGTCAAACCAATTTTTCAAGCAATTGCTGCTAAAGTTGCCGATGGAACACCATGTTGCGATTGGGTTGGTGAAAATGGTGCAGGTCATTTTGTTAAAATGGTTCATAATGGAATTGAATATGGTGATATGCAGTTAATTTGTGAAACTTATCAAATTATGAAAGACTTGCTTGGATTAAGTTATGATGAGATGCACAACATTTTCAAAGAATGGAATGAAGGTGAACTCGAAAGTTATTTAATTGAAATCACAAGAGATATTCTTGCATATAAAGATGAAGATGGTCAGCCGTTGGTTGAAAAAATTCTTGATGCTGCAGGACAAAAAGGAACTGGTAAATGGACTGTTATTGCTTCTCTTGATACTGGAATTCCTTTAACATTAATTGGCGAAGCTGTTTATGCACGAGCTCTTTCTGCATTAAAAGAAGAAAGAGTTGCTGCTTCAAAAGTAATTTCAGGTCCAAAACCAAAATTTGATGGTGATAAAAAACAATTCATCGATGATTTAAGAAAAGCTCTTTATGCATCAAAAATAATTTCTTATGCTCAAGGTTTTATGTTAATGAGAGAAGCTGCAAAAGAATATGGCTGGAATTTAAATTATGGCGGAATTGCATTAATGTGGCGCGGTGGTTGTATAATTCGCTCTGTTTTCTTAGGGAAAATCAAAGAAGCATTTGATAAAAATCCGGAACTGTCAAATCTATTGTTAGACCCATTCTTCAAAGAAAAAGTAGAATCTTCACAGGATTCATGGAGAAGAGTTGTTGCTACTGCTGTAAGTAATGGTATTTGGATTCCAGCTTTATCTACTGCTCTTAATTTCTTTGATGGCTATAGAAATGATAGATTGCCTGCAAATCTATTACAAGCTCAAAGAGATTATTTCGGTGCACATACTTATGAAAGAGTTGATAAACCAAGAGGTGAATTCTTCCATACAAATTGGACAGGTCGCGGTGGAACAACTTCTTCAACAACTTATAATGTTTGAGAATTGTGAGGTTCAGACTGAATTTTAAAATTATTAGATTTGCGTAATTAATCTACTAAAATCAGGAGTAATGAGAATGACTAATACAGAGTTGAAAAAGTTAGCAGCTAATACTATCAGAATTCTTGCTGCAGAAGGTGTTCAAAAAGCAAACTCAGGTCATCCTGGAATGCCAATGGGAATGGCTGATGTTGCAATGATTTTGTGGACTGAATTTCTTAAACATAATCCAGATGACCCTAAATGGTATAATCGCGACCGTTTTATTCTTTCTGCTGGACATGGTTCAATGTTGCTTTATACTTTACTTCATTTGAGTGGTTATGATGTTACCATCGACGATTTAAAATCATTTCGTCAATGGGGAAGCAGAACTGCTGGTCATCCTGAGTATGGATTACTTCCTGGTATCGAAACAACTACAGGTCCTCTTGGTCAAGGTTTTGGTAATGGTGTGGGAATGGCTATTGCAGCCAAAATGATTGCAGCAAGATTTAATGACGAAAACAATCAATTATTTGGTAATCATTTTATTTATGCAATTGTAAGTGACGGCGATTTAATGGAAGGAATTTCTCACGAAGCTGCTTCAATTGCAGGCCATTTAAAATTAGGAAATATAATTTATTTCTACGATGACAATCATATTACAATCGAAGGTAATACTGAATTAACATATTCTGAAGATGTTCAAAAAAGATTTGAAGCTTATGGATGGCAGGTATTGAAAGCAGATGCTTATAATCATGATGAAATTCGTAAAGCAATTATTGATGCTCAAAATGAAAAAGAAAAACCAACTATAATTATTACTCGTTCTCACATTGGTTATGGCAGTCCAAATAAAGTTGATACTGCAGAAGTTCATGGTGCTCCTCTTGGAGCTGATGAATTAATAGAAACAAAGAAAAATCTTAACTGGCCTCTCGATAAAGAATTTTATGTTCCAGAAGAAGTTAAAAATCTTTTTCAAGAACGAAAGAATGAACTGAAAAAATTATATGAAGATTGGAATAAAAAATTTGATGAATGGAGAAAAGCAAATCCAGAAAAAGCAGAATTGTTCGATAAGTATATTAACAACTGGCTACCAGAAAATCTTGAAGTAGAATTATTAAATGCAGCTCCAAAAGAACCTAATGCAACTCGCTCTCTTTCAAGCAAAGTAATTCAAAAAATTGCACAACTTGTTCCAAACTTTGTTGGTGGTTCTGCTGATTTAGCTCCATCAACAAACACATATATGAAAGATTTTGAAGCAATTGCACCAGGCAAATTTGCAGGCAAAAATTTTCATTTTGGAATTCGTGAACATGCAATGGGTGCAATCATCAACGGAATTGCACTTTATGGTGGATTTAGACCATTTGGTGCTACTTTCTTTGTTTTCTCGGATTATATGCGCCCAACTATTCGTCTTGCTGCAATAATGGAAATCCCTGTAATTTATGTTTTTACTCACGACTCAATTTTTGTTGGTGAAGATGGTCCAACTCATCAACCAGTTGAACATCTGTCGGTTTTAAGAGCTATTCCAAATGTTACAGTTATTCGTCCTGCAGATGGAATTGAAACTGCTATGGCTTGGACTTATGCATTAAGACATAAACATGGTCCTGTTGCTTTAATTCTTACACGACAAAAAATTGAAGCTTTTGAGAGAGATTCAGATTTTAATCCATCAGATATATTAAAAGGTGCTTACATAGTTTCAAAAGAAAATAAAAAACTTGACCTTGTAATTGCTGCAAGTGGTTCTGAAGTTCCAGTTGCAGTTGAAGCTAAAAAATTACTTGCAGATAATTATTCAATCAGAGTTGTTTCTATTCCATCAAGAGAAATATTTGAAAAACAAAGTGATGATTATAAAAAATCATTATTCCCTGATGATGTTCCAGTTGTTATTATAGAAGCTGCATCGATGACTGGTTGGGGAGATTTGTTCAGACAAAAACTTCTTAGAATTGGAATCGAAAGATTTGGTGCTTCTGCACCTTACAAAATTCTTGCAGAAAAATTTGGACTAACTGGCAAACAGGTTGCAGAGAAAATTAAAAGCTGGTTATAACTGTTATAGAACACAGATGAACGCAGATTTAACTGAGTAATATTTTTAACCACTAAGGGACACAAAGTGTAGCACTAAGTATTAAGCTTTGTGTCTCTTAGTGAATTCCTTTGTGGTTCTTTGTGGTTAAATATTTTACTCGCAAATTTAGCAGATGAAACAAATTAGGCAGATTAACGCAAAATAAAATCTTTGAAAACACGCAGCATTTGTATTCAAAATAATTTAATTAACTAAGAGGAAAAATTATGGAAGTAAGATACTCACCTGACCAGAATGGCTTCAAAAGAATGACTACTGAAGAACTTCGAAAATCTTTTCTCATAGAAAATCTTTTTATTGAAGATGAGATTCCAATGGTCTATTCTGATATAGACCGATCAATTACAGGAAGTGCAGTCCCCAAAAATCATTCATTAAAATTAACTGCTACAAAAAAAGAAATGGCAGCAGATTATTTTTGTGAACGCCGTGAGGTAGGTGTAATCAATATTGGGGCTAAGGGCAAAATAATTCTTGATGGAAAAGAATTTATAATGAATAACAAAGATGCGCTTTACATTGGAAGAGGAACAAAAGAAGTAGAATTTTTAAGTGATGATTCGAATAATCCTGCTCAATTTTATTTTGTAAGTTATCCAGCTCATAAAGAATATCCTTCGAAGCATATTACTTATAATGATGCAATTCATCGTCATCTTGGGTCAATCGAAACTTCAAATAAAAGAACAATTCATCAATACATTTTGCCAGAAATTTTGCCTACCTGTCAAATAGCAATGGGATTAACAGAACTTGAAGATGGAAGTGTTTGGAATACAATGCCTGCTCATACACATCAAAGAAGGTCAGAAGTTTATATGTATTTTAATCTTAAACCCGATGCTTTTGTTGTGCATTTGATTGGTGAACCAACTGAAACAAGACATTTAATAATTCGAGATAGACAAGCTGTGCTTTCGACAAGCTGGTCATTGCATTCAGGCTGCGGAACTCAGAGTTATTCATTCATATGGGCAATGGGTGGAGAAAATCAGGTATTCGATGATATGGATTGGATTCCAATGACAGATTTGAAATAAATTAAAAAATCAAAAAGGAGATAAATTATGATATTAGATTTATTCAGACTTGATGGAAAAGTTGCAATTGTAACTGGTTCAAATCAGGGAATCGGTCAAAAATATGCTCAAGCACTTGCAGAAGCTGGTGCAGATATAATTGGTGTTTCCTATGTTGATGATTTTGCAGAGACAGAAAAGTTAGTTACTGCAGCTGGAAGAAAATTCAAATATTATGTAGCAGATTTTTCTAAAAGAGAATCAACTTATGAATTTATTAATCAGGTGAAAAAAGATTTTCCTCGAATTGATATTTTGGTAAATAATGCTGGAACAATAATGCGCAAACCAATTGCCGAACACCCTGATGATTGGTGGGATCGAGTTATTGAAATTAATTTAACTGCTCAATTTATTTTGACAAGAGAATTTGGAAAAGATATGGTTGCTCGTGGTTATGGAAAAATTGTTTTTGTTGCATCATTACTTTCATTTCAGGGTGGAATATTGGTTCCTGGTTATGCTGCATCGAAAGGCGGAGTAAAACAATTAACAATGGCTTTTGCAAATGAATGGGCATCTAAAGGTGTAACAGTTAATGCAATTGCTCCAGGTTACATTGCAACAGAAAATACAAGACCATTAAGAGAAGACCCTGTTAGAAATAAAGCAATACTTGATAGAATTCCAGCTGGCAGATGGGGAACACCAGAAGATTTAATGGGAGCAATGGTTTTTCTATGTTCTGATGCATCAAATTATGTTAATGGTGCTGTTCTTGTAGTTGATGGCGGCTGGATGGGAAGATAATTTTTTTAAGATTTCATTTTAGCGTTTAAGTAAAGCATAAAATAGAATAAGTGTTAAAGAAAAATTTAAAAGCTGAAGTAAGTGTAACTTGAAGAAAAAATTTCAAAAATTCTTAACGCTTATTTATGCTCTTGTACACTTTCGTAGTTTGTTGCTAAGAAAAAAATTGTCATTCTGAGCGAAGCGAAGAATCTTTTTTGAAATAATGAAATAGTTTTTAGATTATTCGTCGTCCACTAAAGGTGGACTCCTCAGAATGACTGAAAGAGAAGAAAACACAGTAATTATGATTGAAGCGAAGAATCGATTTTTCCGGCTGTCATTCTGAGTCCGCCAAAGGCGGACGAAGAATCTAACTGAAATAATGAAATAGCTTTTTAGATTCTTCGTCGTCCACCAAAGGTGGACTCCTCAGAATGACTGAAAGAAAAGAAACACAGTCATTATGATTGAAGCGAAGAATTGATTTTTCCGGCTGTCATTCTGAGTCCGCCAAAGGCGGACGAAGAATCTAACTGAAATAATGAAGTAGTTTTTAGATTCTTCGTCGTCCACCAAAGGCAGACTCCTCAGAATGACTGAAAGAAAAGAAACACAGTAATTATGATTGAAGCGAAGAATTGATTTTTCCGGCTGTCATTCTGAGTTCGCCAAAGGCGGACGAAGAATCTCACTGAAATAATGAAGTAGTTTTTAGATTCTTCGTCGTTCACCAAATGCAG
>NZ_BAAJAO010000034.1:0-15755 GCF_057554405.1 Rosettibacter sp. KY25
AAATATGAAATAGAATTTTCGGCAGACAAATATAATCTTTCAAGTGGAGTATATTTTTATACTTTGAAAGCAGGGAATAATTTTGCAGTTAAGAAGATGATTTTGACAAAATAAAAATTTAACCGCCTTAAGCGCGAAGGTATCAGAATTTGAATTTCCCTTTGTGCTTACGGCGGTTTTTAATTAACTAATGAAAAATGATTTATATAAAATAGTTACTATTAATTTTTGTTTACGCAATTAAGTACTGTCCCATCTTTCATGTAGCTTAATATAATTTTAACAGTTTCTTCAGCTACAGCAGTTTGTGCTTGTTCTGTTGATGCTCCAATGTGATGAGTTACATAAACATTTTCTAATTCCTGAAGTTTTGAAGTTACATTTCCAGTTTTCTCTTCTGGTTCACCTTTGAATACATCTAATCCAACTCTCAAGTTTTTTTCTTTTACTGCTTTGATTAATGCATCTTCATCAACTACATCAGCACGGGATGTATTGATAAAGATTGCATCTTTTTTCATTAAGCTAAACAATTTTTCATTGAATAAATTTTTTGTTTCAGGTGTAGCAGGAAGATGAACAGAGATTACATCTGCGATTGGCAATACATCTTCAAAATTTGAAAATTCTTTAACACCATCATAGTCAACTTTTACTATGTCTTTTGCATAAACATTCATACCAAAAGCCAGAGCACGTTTTGCAACTTCTTTCCCAATATTTCCAAAACCTATAATAGCCAATGTTTTTCCAAACAATCCCTGAGCATTTGAATATTCACCTTTATTCCATTTGCCTTGTTTGAAATCAATTACATTATGTGGAATTCTTCTGTCGAGTGAAATCATTAATCCAATAGTAAGTTCTGCTACTGCTATTGCATTTTTGCCTGGACAATTTGAAACTGCAACACCTTTTTTGTTTGCAGCCTGAATATCAATATTGTTAACACCAGCACCTGCTCGTACAATCAATTTCAGTTTTTCTCCCTTTTCAATTGTCTCAGCATTAACTATTGTTGACCTTACAACTATACAATCAATATCTTTTGCTGCTTCGGGTAAATCTTTTTCTCCAAGTTTTGGGTTATAAATAACTTCTGCTCCATTATCTTTAAGCTGTTGAATGAATTGTTCAGGAAATTTGTCGGCAATTAATACTTTCATTTTCACCCCTTTATTTTATCATTGGAATTTTAATACCAAATTTTTTTGCATTATCGATTGCCTGTTTGTAACCAGCATCTGCATGACGAACAATTCCCATGGCGGGGTCATAATTTAAAACTCTTTCAATGCGGGCTTCTGCTTCTTTCGTTCCGTCTGCAACTATAACCATTCCAGCATGAATAGATTTTCCAATACCAACTCCGCCGCCATGATGAACTGAAACCCAGCTTGCACCACCAATGGCATTCAATAATGCATTAAGTATTGGCCAATCTGCTATTGCATCACTTCCATCAATCATCCCTTCTGTTTCACGATTTGGAGAAGCAACAGAACCACAATCGAGATGGTCTCTTCCAATAACAATTGGTGCTTTAACTTTTCCATCGGCAACAAGTTTATTAAAAATCTTTCCCATTTTTGCTCGTTCACCATAACCAAGCCAACAAATTCTTGCAGGCAATCCTTGAAAATGAACTTTCTTTTGAGCAAGTTCAATCCATCTTACAAGTGATTTATTTTCTGGGAAAGTTTCAATAACTGCTTTATCTGTTTCATAAATATCGTTTGGGTCGCCGCTTAAAGCTGCCCATCTGAAAGGACCTTTGCCGTCACAAAAGAGTGGTCGAATATATTCCGGAACAAATCCAGGAATATCAAAAGCATTTTCAACCCCGTTTTCTTTAGCTTCACCTCGAATATTATTTCCATAATCAAAAGCTACGGCTCCGCGTGCTTGAAATTCAAGAATTGCTTTTACATGTTCTACAATAGTTTTCTTTGCAAGTTCAATATATTTTTTGGGATTGGTTTTTCTTAGCTCAAGTGCCTCTTCGAAACTCATTCCCATTGGGACATATCCATTTAAAGTATCATGAGCAGAAGTTTGGTCAGTTACAATATCAGGAGTAATATTTTTTTCAAGAATTTTTGGAAGGACTTCGCCTGCGTTTCCAAGCAAACCTACTGAAACTGGCTTTTTATTTTCTTTTGCTTCAAGAACAATTTTTAATGCTTCATCTAAATTTTCTGTCATCATATCAAGGTAGCCTGTATCAATTCTTTTTTTAATTCGGGAGCGGTCAACTTCAACACCAAGGAATGCAGCGCCGTTCATCGTAGCAGCAAGTGGTTGTGCGCCGCCCATTCCTCCTAATCCTGCTGTTAATAAAAATTTGCCGGCAAGACTTCCATTAAAATGTTTTTGAGCACAGGCTGCAAATGTTTCATAAGTTCCTTGAAGAATACCTTGAGTGCCAATGTAAATCCAGCTTCCAGCAGTCATCTGTCCATACATTGTTAAGCCGAGTGCATCGAGTCTTCGAAATTCATCCCAGGTTGCCCATGCAGGAACAAGCATCGCATTAGAAATTATTACGCGTGGTGCATCAGAATATGTTTTGAAAACTGCAACTGGTTTTCCTGATTGAATTAAAAGTGTTTCATCTGATTCAAGATTTTTTAATGAATTAATAATTGCTTCATAAGCTTCCCAGTTTCTTGCAGCTTTGCCTGAACCACCATAAACAATTAAATCATCAGGTTTTTCGGCAACCTCGGGGTCGAGATTATTCATTAACATTCTCATGGCAGCTTCCTGTATCCAGCCTTTACAGGTTAATGCACTGCCTCGAGGAGCTTTAATTATTCTTTGTGACATTTTTTAATCGTTAAAATGATTTTGTAATAAATTTTTATATTGATTGTAAACAGATTTCAAAAGCCATCTTTTGATGAACCCTGATTTCTTTAATTGTCTTTCGATATGTTCAACATTTTCTTTTAATCTAAATACAAGTTTTGTTTTTTCTTCTTTCGTGAATTTAATTTCATCAGTTGATTCATTTAATTTGTCAATTATAGAATTAAATGCTCGAATATCTCCATAAAATTTTTCATCAGCACTCATTTGTTTTAATAATGTTTTGCAGAAAGTTTCCAGCAATTTTTTTTCGTTTTTGTCGAAGTGATATGTGTAATTCTTAAATAATTGTTTTGCCATAATTCTTATGCCTTTAGTGATAAAAGTTTTTCTCTCATTTTTTGAAAACCAGGTTTGATAACATTATAAATATAATGAAGTCTTTCTTTGTATGGTATAAATGAAGATTTCATAGCATTAATGTTAAGCTTTTCTATGTCATCAAGATTCAATCCGAACATTTCACTTGCAATTAAATATTCTTTTGTAAGTGTTGTGTTGCTCATTAATCTGTCATCTGTATTTAGAAAAACTCGAAATTTTTCTTTGTATAATTTTATGAAAGGATGATTTTCAAGTCTATCGACTGCACCTGTATGAACATTGCTGAGCAAATTTATTTCGAGAGGAAGACGGGTATCAAGTATATATTGAGCAAGTTCACCAAGAGCTACAACATTTCCATCTTTATCAAAAACAATATCTTCGGTTAATCTTGTTGCATGACCAATTCTATGTGCCCCGCAAATTTGAATTGCCTGCCAGATTGATTCTTTTCCAAAAGCTTCTCCAGCATGAATTGTAATGTTAAAATTTTTCTGCTTTATAAATTGAAAAGCTTCAAGATGTTTTTTGGGAGGATATCCGCCTTCTTCTCCAGCTAAGTCAAAACCTACAACTCCATGTCTGCGAAAGTTAACAGCAAGTTCTGCAATTTCAAGAGTGTTTTTCATATTTCTCATGCCACATAAAATTAATCCATAACCAACTCCAAAATCTTGCTTGCCTTTTTCAAGACCTTCAAGAACTGCATTAATAATGTCTTCATAATATAATCCTTTTTGAGTGTGGAAGACTGGAGCAAAGCGAGTTTCCACATAGCATACGCCGTCATTTTTCATATCTTCCATCATTTCGTATGCAACACGAAAGAGGGCTTCTTTTGTTTGCATTACAGCACATGTATGCTCAAAACCTTGAAGATATTCTACAAGATTTCCTTTGTTTGCACCTCGATGAAACCATTCTCGTAGTTCTTCAGGGTCTGTAGTTGGTAATTTATTATACTTGATATCTTTAGCTAACTCGATTACGGTTTGAGGGCGGAGGCCACCATCTAAATGGTCATGAAGCAATACTTTTGGAACACTTCGAATAATTTCTTCAGTTTTCATTTTTATTTCCTTTTAGTTTCAAAAATATTCTTTTGATGTTCTAAAATCAATTTATAACATAATAATCACTGATTAAGAATATGGATTAATCAATTAAAATTATTCTTTAATAAAAAATTTTCTTTAAGAATTATTCCTGAAGATTACTAATTCCTTAATACAAAAACTTTTTTTATTTGAAAGTTAATACATATTTTAGAACCAATGGAACATTGAATTATTATTTAAAAATTAATTCAAGGAAGTTTTTCTATGTCTATCACTAAAGAAGAAGCACTCAGGTATCATAGCGAAGGTCGAAAAGGCAAAATTGAAGTTATACCGACCAAGCCGTGTTATACTGCTCGTGAATTGTCATTAGCCTACACACCTGGAGTAGCAGAGCCGTGTAGAGAAATTGAAAAGAATGAAGAAGATGTTTACAAGTATACTGCAAAAGGGAATCTTGTTGCAGTTGTTTCAAATGGAACTGCTGTTTTGGGTTTGGGAGATATTGGTCCACATGCAGGCAAACCAGTTATGGAAGGAAAAGGAGTTTTGTTCAAAAGATTTGCTGATATTGATGTATTTGATATTGAATTGAATACGCATGACCCGAAAGAAGTTATCAGAGCTGTTCAATTACTTGAACCAACTTTTGGTGGAATTAATCTTGAAGATATTAAGGCTCCTGAATGCTTTGAGATTGAGGAAGAATTAATCAGAACAATGAACATTCCAGTATTTCATGATGACCAACATGGTACAGCAATAATTTCATGTGCTGCTTTAATTAATGCAGCTGAAATTGCTGGCAAAAAATTATCTGAATTAAGAATAGTTGTATCCGGTGCGGGTGCATCTGCAATAGCTTGCTGCAATATGTATATTGCTGCAGGTGTTAAAGTAGAAAATATTTCTATGTTCGATACTAAAGGACACATTAACAAAAAGAGAACAGATTTAAATAAATATAAAGCTCAATTTGCTCAGGATGAAGTTTATAAAGATTTAGCAGATGCAATGAAAGGCGCAGATGTATTTATCGGTTTATCAAAAGGAAATATTGTTTCCAAAGAAATGGTAAAATCGATGGCAAAAAATCCTATTGTGTTTGCAATGGCAAATCCAGACCCAGAGATTAGCTACGATGATGCAATTGATGCAAGAAAAGATGTTATAATGGCAACTGGTAGAAGTGATTATCCAAATCAAGTAAATAATGTTCTTGGATTTCCATTTATATTTCGCGGGGCACTTGATGTTCGTGCAAGAAAAATTAATCAAGAAATGAAAATGGCTGCTACTATGGCACTTGCTCGACTTGCAAAAGAAAAAGTTCCTGAAGTAGTAATCAATGCTTATGGTGGTAAAGAATTTTCTTTTGGTCCAGAATATATTATCCCAAAACCATTTGACCCAAGAGTTTTATGGTATGTAGCTCCTGCAGTTGCTCAAGCAGCAATGGATACTGGAGTTGCACGCAAGCCTATTGAAGATATGAATGCTTACATTGAACAGCTTCAGGAAAGAATGGGATTCTCAACCGAAATTGTTAGAGTAATGGTTCATAAAGCTCGTAAAAATCCAAAGAGAATTGTTTATCCCGAAGGCGAAGAAGAAAAAATTATTCATGCTGCATTTTCTGTTTATGATGAAAATATTGGTTTACCAATTCTCTTAGGAAAAGAAGATGTTATAAAAAATAAAATCAAAGAATTAGGTTATGATGAAAAAATTTTTGAAGTAATTGACCCGGAAAAATCTCCTAAAGCAGAAATTTATGCAGAAGAATTTTATAAAAAGCGTCAAAGAAAAGGAATAACCAAACGAGATGCAGTGAATATGATGAAAATACCTAATTACTTTGGTTCCATGATGCTTGAGCTTGGCGATGCTGATGCTTTACTTAGTGGATTAACATCTCATTATCCTCAAACAATTCGTCCTGCTCTTCAATGTATTGGCGTTAAAGAAGGAGTTAAAATTGTCTCTGGAATGTATATCGTAATTATTAAAAGAAGAATATTTTTCTTCGCAGATACAACTGTTAATGTTGACCCAACAGCAGAACAACTTGCAGAAATTGCAATTAATACTGCAGAAACTGTTAAGATGTTCGATATAGTTCCAAAGATTGCTATGCTTTCATTCAGCAATTTTGGAAGTGCACCATATCCACAATCGCAAAAAGTTGCACAAGCTGTAAAGATAGTTAAAGAAAAAAGACCCGATCTAATTATTGACGGTGAAATGCAGGCTGATACAGCAGTTGTTCCAGAAAAAATTGAAAATGAATTTCCATTTTCTAATCTTAAAGGCGGTGCTAATGTTTTAATATTCCCAAATCTTGATGCTGGTAATATTGCTTATAAATTATTGCAAAGATTAACAGATGCAATTGTAATTGGTCCAATTCTGGTTGGAATGAAAAAGCCTGTTCATGTAATTCAAAAAGGGGATACTGTAAGAGACATTATCAATATTTCTGCAATCGCTGTAGTTGAAGCAGAAAATGCTAAGTAATAATTTTATACTTACTTTATAATTCAAGGAGCGAATCACTTGATTCGCTCTTAATTTATTATTCAATAATCAGCAAATAAATATAAATCAACAGCACTCACAAAATTCATTAACAAAAAGTGCTTAAGAATATTTTATACATAAGTTCAAGCATAATAATTTTTTTTATTGGATTATTGTGTTACGGCATACTTCTTAATTCGAGAGAGATTGACTTAAGAGATGCAATGAAAATAAAAGGCATTAATAAATTTGAAAATGCATGGATAAGAATTGACAGAAGAAATTTTAAACTGGAACTTTATTCTGATAAAATTCTTGTTAAAACATATAAAGCAGTTTTTGGGAAAAATAACAGCATAGTCAAAACTTCTGCAAATGATTTTGTAACTCCAATAGGAGAATATCATATTTGTGATATTGATGTTCACTCAAAATATCATAAGTTCTTAAAACTAAATTATCCAAACGAGAAAGATGCAGCAGAAGCTCTGAAACAAGGTTATATTTCTCAAGATGAATGTGTTAGAATTTTAGAAGCATTAAAAAGAAATGATTGTCCTCCGGCAGATACAAAACTTGGTTCGAATATTGGGATTCATGGCATTGGTGAATATGATTTTATTTTTAGAAATCTTCCTTTTACATTTAATTGGACAAACGGCTCAATAGCTGTAAGCAATAAAAATATTGATGAATTATATTCGGTTGTAAAAATTGGTACACCAGTTAAAATCACTTATTGAAAAAAGTAATTTGAAAATTTTATTAACAAAAATATTTCTTCTAATTTTTGCTATAAACATTTTTGCTCAAAATGGAAATAACATTGAGCTAAAGAAAATAGAATTTATTGGGAACAATTCATTCTCTAAATCTGAATTATCAGCCGTTATTTTGTCTAAAGAATCACCGAACTGGATTTCGCAGTTCTTGCATAAATTCACAAGTCTTGGCGATAAACCTTCATATTTTGATTCACTCATCGTTCCGTCTGATATTTCTGCACTGAAACAGTTTTATTTGTCAAATGGATTTTTCAAAGTAAAGATTAAATCGAATTACATTATATCTGACGATAAAAAATCTGCAGTCTTAATTTTTACAATTGATGAAGGTGAACCTGCAAAATTTCATTCACTAAAATTGAACGGCTTAAATTCAATTCCACAAGAATTTCAAGAAAATATTTATAACAGAACTAAAATCGATACAAATAAAATTTACAAAGATCAATTAGTGGAAGATTATAAAAATGTGGTAATTAATTATTTGCGGGATAATGGATATATGCTTGCTGTTAATGATATTCCCGAAATTGTTGTTGATACAATGAAAAATATTGTTGATGTGCAAATTAATTTTAATCCAGGCAAAAGATATGTTATAAGAGAAATTTATACATCCAAAACTGGAAGCGGTAAAGATTTTGTTGGAGATGATTTGCTAAAAGAAATTGTTGGAATAAAACCCGGACAATATTACAGTAATTATGATATACAAAGAGGACAAATTAGATTATACAGAACAGATTTGTTCACTTCCTCTGTAATTAACAGTATCATTTCGGATACTTTGGGAAATACAGTTCCTTTAATTATTAGTGCAGATATTGGAATGCTACATGAATTATCACCAGAATTAATTATTAACAATGAGGATAACACTTTTAATCTTGGTTTGGGAATAGGATTTACTAAAAAAAATTTTCTTGGTGATGCAAGAAAATTCAGAATAAATTCATCTGCAGCAGCTCAAAATGTTTCTGAATTTATTCGACATCCTTCTTTTGCTGATTCAACAATTTTTGGTTATGGTGATGCAAGAATTAGTATTGAACAGCCGTTTTTATTCGGTAAACAAATAAGTACAAAAATAGAATCATACATCACAGCACAAAAAAGAAAACTTGAATACAATTCATTGTTGTATGGCGCACGACTTGGCTTTGATTTCGAACTTCCGGCTCATACTTATCTGAATTCATTTAACACATATATTACGGTTGAAAGAGCAGAATATACTTATAAAGATAAATATTTGATTAGTCTGCTTACCCGTTATTATCAGCGTTACAATTATTCTCCTGATGCTGCAGATTCAATTTCAAAAAATCTGGTCTATAATGTTCTTGGTGGAGAACTTCCAACAGCAAGCACAAATGCAATTCTTGGGATTTTATTAGGAGCAAATAAGACTAACGACATTTTCTTTCCTACAAGAGGATATTCATTGAATTTTTTATTAGAGGAAGCTAATTCAATCCCTTATCTATTTACAAGATTAATTCATTCTGAATTTTCAAGACCATTATATGTCAAAGCTCTTTTCACAACAACTGCTTATTTGCCTGTTTATAAATCTTCTGAAAATTCTTTAGGCTCAAAATTTAAGATTGGACAAATTTTTACATTACGAGGTGATAAATCGAACATACCATTGAATCAAAGATTTTATGCCGGTGGCAGCAATTCAGTCAGAGGATGGAACACAAGACAATTGGTTCCAAAGCAGGAATTGCTCCCAATCGAAAATATTAATCAAATTTCACTCGAAGATTTGGAAGCAATTCTTGAAAAAGGAGCCCCTACAGGCGGATTCTTTTTGCTTGAAGGTTCAATTGAAACTAGAAATCGTTTATTTGGAAAAATTGGCTCAGTAATTTTTATTGATTACGGAAATACTTGGAATGATTATAAAAATGCAAAAATTAATGAGATTGCAGTTGCAGGAGGTTTTGGTTTAAGATATTACTCTGATTTTGCTCCAATTCGCCTTGATTTTGGAATAAAATTATATGACCCAACAAATAAAAAAAGTATATCGTCAAAAAAATTCTTAAAAGATTTGCTTCAATTTCATATCGGTATAGGCGAAGCTTTCTAATAATTATTAAAAATTTCGAAATGTCTTTTCAACTTTGTTGATAAATATAATTTTGAGTAATTTTGTAGCTACTTTTTAGGAGTTTCTTGATGATTTCAAGCATGACAGGCTATGGAAAGGCTTCGGCTCAAAAAGATGATTTGATAATTGAAGCTGAGGTTAAAAGTCTAAACAGCAGATTTCTTGAACTTTCCTTACGCTTGCCAAAGTTTTTGTATGATAAGGAATTTGAAATTAGAGAGAGAGTCAAGTCACAAATAAAAAGAGGAAAAGTTTTTCTAAGTATAAATTTCAAAAAAAATAACATTGAAAATGACATTTACATCTTTGACCCTGCAGCAGTTAAATCAACCTTGAAAATGTTGAAAGACATTAGAAGAGCTGCAGGACTTAAAGATAAAATAAAATTTACTGATTTGATTCAATTCCAGCATCTTTTTTTGAAAGGCGAGCCGGATGAATTTAATGAGGAAATGGAATTGCTTTATCAAGTAATCGATTCTGCAATTGCTGAAATGAACAAAATGAGAAATGCAGAAGGCAGTGAACTTGAGAAAGATATCAGAAAAAGAATTGAAATTATAGAAAATGCGGTTCAACGCATTGAAAAAATTAAAGAAGAAAATTTGCAAACTTATTTTGAGAACTTTAAAGAAAAAGCCAAACAGTTGGTATCGAGTTTTATTGATAATGAACAGAGATTGATTACTGAACTTGCATTACTTTCAGAACGATATGATGTAACAGAAGAATGTGTTCGTTTGAGAAGTCACATAAAATTATTTTTAGATACAATTGAAAATTCTGATGATGCAGGGAGGAAATTAAATTTTATATTGCAGGAAATGAATCGAGAAGCAAATACAATTAACAGCAAAGCGATTTCATCAGAAATTTCGCATGCTGGAATTTTGATAAAAGAAGAAATTGAAAAAATCCGTGAACAAATTCAAAATATTGAGTAAAAAGTGGCAAAACCAAAATTATTTGTATTCTCAGCTCCAAGTGGTGCAGGAAAAACTACAATCGTTAAAGATATACTTAAAAGTTTTCCTGAATTTAAATTTTCTGTTTCTGCAACAACAAGAAAAAAAAGACCAGGCGAAATTGATGGAGTTGATTATTATTTTATATCAGAAAATGAGTTTAAACAAAAAATTGAAAATAATGAATTTGTTGAGTGGGAAAAGTTTTATGATTATTATTACGGAACATTAAAAAAAACTATCGATGAAAATCTTAGCAATGGTTATACAACAATTTTTGAAGTAGATGTTAAAGGTGCTCTCAACATTAAAAAAGTTTATCCTGATGCCGTTTTAATATTTATTGTTCCACCAAGTATAGAAGAATTAAAAGAAAGATTAAGAAAAAGAAATACAGAGACTGATGAAGATTTAAGAAAGAGACTTGAAAGAGCAGATATGGAATTAAGTTATAAAGATAAATTTGATTATGTTGTCGAAAACATAAATCTTGAAGAAGCTAAAGAGAAAGTAAAAAAGATAATAGAAAAAGAAATATCATAGGAGGATAATATGGCATTAAAACCAATTGATTTGCGTAAGATTAAAGAGAGAATCCCTAATTTATATGAGGCAGTTGTTGTTGCTTCAAGAAGAGCTCGTAAAATTAATGATGAGTATAAACTTGAATTTAATACACTCCTGAGCTCAGTTGTTACAAGCGAAGATGATGAATTCGAGGATAAAGAAAATCCAGAACAATTAAAATTATCACTCGAATTTGAAAAGAGAGAAAAGCCGCACATCAAAGCAATTAATGAATTAATTGAAAACGGCTTAGAATATCGCTATAAGTCATAATTTTAAATCAGCTTTTTAGAGATGGCAGTTAGTTTTTAATGCTAATCTAAAAAGCTGATTTTTTTTAAAATTTATTTTTTCTTGTCCATTCAATTCTCGAATTTTCTTAAATTCATTTTGTGCATTTCAAAATTTTTAGATGACTACTTTGGATAGCGAAATCAGAAAAAGAATTGTTGAGTCATTAAAGCTGCAACAGGAAATATTTGGAGATTATTTATTCGATTCTCTTAAAAATATTTCCTATGAAAATCTTTCTGTTGAACAGATTGATAATTTAAAAGTATCAGAGAAAGTAGAGATTAATTTGAATGGAAATCTTTTTCAGGAAAATTTTATGAATGCTGAAAATCTGGAAGAACTTGATTCGATGATAAATCAATGCCAGAAATGTCCGCTCGGAAAAACAAGAACAAAATTTGTTTTTGGTGTTGGAAATCCAAAAGCTCATGCAATGTTGATTGGTGAAGCTCCCGGAGCCGACGAAGACCTTCAAGGCGAACCTTTTGTTGGAAGAGCCGGTAAACTGTTGAATGATATTTTGAAAGCAATTAACCTTTCAAGAAATGATGTTTATATTGCTAATATTTTGAAATGCAGACCACCAGGAAATCGTGACCCTTTACCCTCGGAAATGGAAACTTGTATACCATATTTGCATAAACAAATCGATTTGATTAAGCCAAAAATAATTTTATGCCTTGGAAGAATTGCAGCAAATGGATTACTAAATAAAAAATTATCCTTATCTTCACTTCGTGAAAATATTTATGAATTTAATGGAATAAAAGTTCTTGTAACATATCATCCGGCGGCATTGTTAAGAAATCCTCAATGGAAAAGAGGCTGCTGGGAAGATGTAAAAAAATTCAAAAAATTATATGATGAATTACTAAAAAATTAATATGGCTAAGAAAGAAAATTTAGATATTGAAAAATTAAGAACAGCTGTTAAAGAACCACCTAAAGCTGTAGATGTTGAAAAAGCAGTTTTAGGTGCTATGCTGATAGAAGCAAGTGCAGTTCCAAAAGCAATTGAGATTTTGAAACCTGAAGCATTTTATGATAAAAAGAACAGAATAATTTTTGAAGCAATTACTACATTATACGAAGCCGATGAACCAATCGATACAGTTTCTGTTTATGAAGAATTAAAAAAATCTGGAAAAGCAGAAGATGCTGGCGGTGCAGCATACATCGGTAAACTTGCACAGGATATTTCTTCCGCTGCAAATGTTGAATATCATTCCAGAATTGTGCTGGAAAAATGGATACTAAGACAACTCATAACTTCTTCTGTTGAAATTGCTAATCTTGCTTATGAAGGAAGAGAAGATGTTTTTGATATACTCGATGAAGCTGAAGCAAAAATATTCCAGATATCTGAAGAAGGAATTAAAGAATCCTTCAAGCCGATGGAAAAAGCAGTAAAAGAAGCTCTTGAATTAATTGAAGCAATCCATTCGAAAAATATTTCTACATTTTCTGTCCCATCAGGATTTTATGAATTGGATGAACTTTTAGGTGGATTCCAAAAATCAGATTTAATTATAGTAGCTGCTAGACCTTCCATGGGGAAAACAGCATTTGCAATGTCTGCAGCACGAAATGCTGCAATTGACCATAATATTCCGATTGGCATTTTCTCTCTCGAAATGTCCACAATTCAACTTGCAACAAGATTAATCTCTGCAGAAGCTAAGATTAATGCACACAATGTTAGAACAGGGAAATTCCGCGCAGAAGATGGAGCTAAAATAAGCCGCACTGTTTATAAACTTAGCAAAGCACCAATTTATATTGATGATACACCAGCAATATCAATTCTTGAACTGCGCGCAAAAGCAAGAAGATTAAAAAATGAAAAAAATATTGGGATGATTATTGTTGATTATTTACAGCTGATAAATCCTTCAACAGCAATGGAAAGCCGTGAAAGAGAAATTTCTACAATTTCGAGGTCTCTTAAAAGTCTTGCAAAAGAATTAAATATTCCTGTAATTGCTCTTTCTCAGTTGAATCGAGCTGTGGAACAGCGTTCAGATAAAAAACCAATGCTTTCAGATTTGCGTGAATCAGGTTCAATTGAACAAGATGCAGATGTTGTTCTTTTCTTGTATCGTCCAGAAGTTTATGGAATTACTAATTTCCCAAGTGGAGATATGGCTGGCGAATCAACTGAAGGTATTGCAGAAGTAATAATTGGCAAACAAAGAAATGGTCCCATCGGAGAAGTAAAATTAAAATTCATTAAAGAATATGCACGATTTGAAAATCTTGATAGGTACCGTCAGCAGCTACCTGCAGGAGAAGAAGGTATCAAAACAATTGAAGAACCTCCATTCTAATTTAAGAAAAGATATTCAATGAAGTATAAAAATTTTAGAATAAATTTATTTTTTGTATTAATTCTTCTTTCTGGATTATTTTTCATACCAACAATTATTCATTCTCAAATTTATACTCAAAAAGATGTAGAAATATGTAATTCGAAATTTCAAATTGCTGTTCAGAAAAATTTATCATCTCTTCCTGTTAATGAAGTTTTATTAAATATTGCAAAAAGTTTTATTGGAACTGATTATGAAGCTCATACATTGGACAAAACAGATAAAGAGGAACTCGTAATAAATTTAACTGGTCTTGATTGCTATACATTTCTGGAGAGCTCCATTGTTTTTGCACGATGCATTAAAAAAGGATTAACTACATTTGAAGATTATACTAAAGAGCTGGAAAATATTCGTTATCGAGATGGCAAATTAAAAGATTACACTTCGCGTCTTCATTACTTTTCTGATTGGATTTATGATATGAATAAAAGAAAAATTGGGAAAGATATTACCAAAGAACTTGGCGGCATACCTTATAAAAAAAGAATTAATTTTATGAGCACTCATTTGAATTCTTATCCTATGTTGAAAAATAATGAAAAGTTTATACAAGAAATAAAACGCATTGAAAAAAGTATATCGAAACGAAAATATTATTTTATTCCTCAAAAAAATATTGAAAGAATAGAAAAAAAAATTAAAGATGGAGATATAATTGGAATTACAACCAATATAGAAGGTTTAGATATTTCTCATACAGGAATTGCAGTAAGAGAAAACGATGGAAGAATTCATCTGCTTCATGCACCTAATGTGGGTTATAAAGTTCAAATAACTGAAAAACCTCTTGCAGATTACATAAAGTCAAATCCAAGGCAAACTGGAATTATGGTTTTAAGATTGAATGAATAAATTTTTACTCTGATTATTTACTTTTGATTAAACTCAACAACACTTTAATATTTTCAAGGTCTTCTTTCTGGTCTTTTTCTTTAGGTGTTTCTAAAATTTTTGGTACTCTTTCTAATTTTTTGTCATTCATGATATTTGCAAAACCATCCAAACCGATAAAACCTTTTCCAATATGTTCATGTCTGTCAATTTTCGAACCTAATTCCTTTTTACTATCATTCATATGAATGCATTGCAATCGTTCAAGGCCAATAATGTCATCAAATTCTTTTATAACTTTTTTGTATTCTTTTGGGTCTTTAATGTTATAACCTGCTGCAAAAATATGGCAGGTGTCTATGCAGACACTCATTCTATCTTTATCATCAACCATGTCAATAATTTTTCTTAACTGTTCAAAAGTATAACCAAGTGCCGTGCCCTGTCCTGCAGTTGTTTCAAGCATGCTTTTAACTTTGAATCCTTTTGTTTTTTCATGAATATAGTTTAGAGATTCTGCAATCAATTTTAATCCATCTTCTTCGCCCATTCCTCCATGAGCGCCAGGATGAAAATTTAAGTGAGGTATTCCAAGTTGTTCACATCTTTCGAGTTCTTTAATAAATGCAGCTCGGGATTTTGTTAATCCCTGTGGATCTTTAGAACAAAGATTAATTAGATAGGAATCGTGTGAAACAACAAATTTTATATGTGAATTTTTAAGTTTTTCTTTGAAAGAATTTATTTCTTCTTCTGTTAAGTCTTTGGCAAAATACTGATTGTTGTTTTTTGTAAATATTTGAATAGCTGTAAAACCAAGATTTTCAGCAGTATCAATTGCAGATGATGGCCCGTTAGTTAAAAAAGTGTGAGCTCCAATTAAATGTTTCATAATTTATACCTGCTTTCTTTATTATTACATTGAAAGTTAGTAAATAACTAAAAAATATTTAATACTATGTGAACATGATAATAATTAATTTTGTTTAGTTATAAGATTTAATTATTCATTAATAATTCTCAAATAAAAAACAGGACTCAACATGAAA
>NZ_BAAJAO010000035.1:0-15591 GCF_057554405.1 Rosettibacter sp. KY25
CTCTCTCAAATAAACTGAATAATAATACAAAAACCTATATGCATCTTCATTTATCCATGCTAAGCTTTTCACTGTGTTTATCCAGTTCTCATATGCCTGTAGTATTATCTCTGCACTTGCAGGATAGCCCATATTTATCATCATCTTTGCATTGTTAAGTTGATAATAATTTATATCTCTTACCCAGTAATATTGTATCCAGCCTAAATTATAACATTGATTATTGTAACTTATTAGACTATCTATCATTGATAAGGGGGTCTCCGTGCTGTCGGGTTTTCTGGGTTTATAATCTAAAAATCCTAAATTGATTAATGTTTTTTTTACCTCTTCACTAAATGTATTGTACCTATTTTTAATAAAATTATAATTCTCTGGGGAAGAATAATGCCTTAAAATTCTCCATATTATTACTTCTTTAGTTAAGTCATTATTTTCTTTATCAACTCTTTCCTTATAAAAATCTAGTACTTTCTTATTCTTATATTTTTTCAATATTCTTCCAACAACATAATCTCTTACTATTCTTGATGTATCATTTGCAGCAACATCAAAAACTAATGTCAAATTTGTATCTTTATATATCTCCTGATATTTTTCAATGTAAGGTCCTATTTTAAGAGGATCAAAACCACTTTTAATTATTTTTTCAAAATAGGGCTTAACTCTTTCTTTGTATTCCTCTTTTTTTGCCAATTCTAAAAGCGTGGGAAAGTAATAATAAAGTGCGCCCCTTTGAGGCATTCTCTCTAAATATCCAAAATAATCATCAATATAACTAAAATCGTTAGTCCTAAATAAAATCTTAAAAGCAGCCATAGAACCTGACAGATTATCACTAAATTTTGTAGTTTTTATCCTTCCTATTCTTGCACTGTCTAAATAAGATTTTGCTATTGCACTAATATTTGGAGAATTTAATTCATATAATAATTCTAAAAAACATTTACGTTTATAATCATCAATTTGTAAAAAGATATATTTTTCCAGTAATGGTATTGCTTCAACCACCTTATATTCTCTAATTGAGTCTATTACACTATCATATGTATCTTCATTTATTCTGTTTAATAATTTTTGTTTGGCTTCTTCTGAAAGAGTTTGGGAGTATAACAAATTAAATAAAAATACGTTTATCAATATTAGCTTTAATAAGTTTTTCATAATCTACTCTCCTACTCTATAATGTAAAAATTATCAAAGAACTTCTCATTTTTAATCTCAGGGAATAGTTCAATTATTTTATCCTGATAAGGTTTGATGTAATGTCTTAATGAATAATTTATCTCAAACTCACCACTTTTTAATGTTTGAAAATTCTCATGTAATTTTTTTCTTAACAATTCATTTACTTCTCTATAAAATTTTCTTCCTGCAATAATTACTGAATCAACATTATCATAATCTTAGCATTAAAGAAAAAATAATTTCATCCTCAGATATATCGTTTAGAAATTAGATTGCCCTATGATGGAAAATGAAGTTTTGTAACTAAATTTTTAGATAAGATTTATTAAAAAGGCTGACATTCCTGCCAGCCTTCAATAATTAATAATTTTTTATTTCATGGACTAACTTTGTTATTGCATCTTTTGCATCACCAAAATACATGAGTGCATTTGGATAGAAAAACAATTCGTTGTCGATACCTGCATAACCAACATTCAATGATCTTTTATTTATTACAACTGTTTTTGCATAATCAACATTTAAAATTGGCATTCCATAAATTGGACTATTTTTATCATGACGAGCTGCTGGATTTACAACATCATTAGCTCCAACAACAAAAGCTATATCTGTGTTTGGGAAATCATCATTAATTTCTTCCATAGCAAGCATTTTATCATAAGGAATATTTGCTTCTGCAAGCAGCACATTCATATGGCCTGGCATTCTGCCAGCAACTGGATGAATTGCAAATCGAACTTTTTTACCTTTTGCTTCGAGAACATTTACTAAATCGCGCACCGCGTGTTGTGCTTGTGCAACTGCCATTCCATATCCTGGAACTATAATTATTGATTCAGCTGCATCGAATATCATTGCTAATTCTTCAGCATCAACAGATTTTACCTGTCCTTTTTGTGCAACTGCTGAAACTGCAGGACCAGTAGAACCAGCAGATTCCCATCCACCTAATACAACATTCATCAAAGAGCGATTCATTCCTTTACACATAATATTTGTAAGAATAATTCCAGAAGCACCAACCAATGCACCAGCAATGATTAACTCATTGTTCTGAAGAACAAATCCTGTAGCAGAAGCTGCCAATCCAGAATACGAGTTTAACAAAGAAATTGCAACCGGCATATCAGCTCCTCCAATTGGAAGAACCAGCAGCACACCAAGAATAAGAGAAATAATTCCTATTGAAATAATTAACCATTGAGAAGAAGGATTCAACACAAAATAAATTCCTCCCCCAAGTACAGATAATAACAAAAATGCATTTAATGGATGCTGCATTGGATAACGAACAACTTTTCCTGTAACCAATCCTTGCAATTTCCCAAATGCAATTAAAGAACCTGTGAATGTAACAGCTCCAATTAAAATACTTAAAACAATTGTAATGCTTGTTTGATAATCATAATTGAATTGTGGAAAGTTTACAATTTTATAATATTCTGAAAAAGCAACGAGCATAGAAGCACCGCCGCCAAATCCATTTAATAATCCAACCATTTGAGGCATTCCTGTCATAGGAACTTTTAATGCCATCCAAGTTCCAGCTGCTGCACCAATTACAAATCCCAATAAAATCCATTCGTATGTTAATACATGCTGGTCAAGCAAAGTAGCAACAATTGCTATAAACATTCCTAATGCTGAAAGGAAATTTCCATTACGTGCAGTTTTGGGAGATGCTAATTTTTTTATACCAAATATGAAAAGAACAGACGAAATTAAGTATGAAATTTCTATTATTAACTTCATATTTCAACTCACTTTTTTTTGAACATTTTTAACATTCTATCGGTAACTAAAAAACCACCAACTACATTTATTGTAGCAAATATCATTGCTATTAAACCAAGAATTGTGCTAATCGTAAATTCATGCAAGCCTGCACTTAAAATTGCTCCAACTATAGTTATGCCAGAAATTGCATTTGAACCAGACATTAAAGGAGTATGAAGAGTTGGTGGAACTTTTGTAATTAATTCAAAGCCAACAAATATGGCTAACACAAAAACATAAATTAACATTAGAATTCCTACGCCATCCATTTGAACCTCTTAATTATTTAATAAAACTTTTGTTCTTTCATGAACTACAATTCCATCTTTGACAATCGTAGCTCCTCCAATAATTTCATCATCCATATTATGAATAAAATTTCCATCCTTACTTGAATAATCAATTAGATTAAATAAATTTCTTGCATACATTTCACTTGCATGATAAGGAATTAAACTTGGCAAATTAGGTTCACCTATAATTGTAACATTGTATTTATTCACAACTTTTCCTTTTTCACTCAGCTCACAGTTTCCACCAAATTCTACTGCCATATCAAGTATTACTGAACCAGGTCTCATATTTTTAACCATTTCTTCGGTTACAAGAACTGGAGCTTTCTTGCCTGGTATTAAAGCAGTTGTAATAACAATATCTGCTTCAGTTATATGTTTGAAAATTAGTTCTTTCTGTTTTCTTAAAAATTCTTCTGATTGTTCTTTTGCATAGCCGCTTGCATCTTGCATCGATTCATCTGTAGGGACTTCAATAAATTTTCCACCTAAACTTTGAACTTCTTCTTTCACTTGTGGTCGTACATCAGAAACTTCAACAACGGCTCCCAATCTTTTTGCAGTTCCAAGTGCAGAAAGACCAGCAACTCCAGCTCCCATAATTACAACTTTAGCAGGCGAGATAGTACCGGCTGCTGTCATCATCATTGGAAAAATTTTATGCAGATAATTTGCTGCAAGTATAACACTTTTATAGCCAGCTATATTTGCCTGCGAACTAAGTGCATCCATTCTTTGCGCAAGAGTTGTTCTTGGAATTGCATCCATCGAAATTACATTTATTCCAAGTTCTGCTGCTCGTTTTGCAACTTCTGGATAATGCAGAGAATAAAAAAATGAAATTAATGTAGTCCCCTTCTTCATTAATTCTAATTCATGTTTACCTAATGCAGGATGATTTACTGGTCTTTGAACTTTTAATACAATATCAGCTTTAGAATAAAGCTCAACTACATCTTGTAAAATTTTTACACCAGCATTTAAATATTTTTCATCAGGAAAACCTGCTCGTATGCCGGCATCTTTCTCTATAAAAACTTCAAAACCTTTTTTGATTAATTTTGATGCTACTTCGGGGACAATAGCAACTCTATTTTCCCCTTCCATAATTTCTTTTGGAATTACTATTACCACTATTTAACTCCTGTTAATTTTTTTTATATGACAAAACTTAATAATATCCATTTTTATTTACTAATAATTTTTTCATTTTTAAGCAGTACAAAAAGTTAGAAATATTCAGAACTGTTGCAGTTAAATAATTTTTAGTATATATCGATTATCAATTAGAATATCTTATTGATTGAGCTGCTAATTTAATTTATTCGAAAACAATTAGTCTATTTCTATGTTAATACGAAAAATATCTTTTATACTTATATATAATCTCATCTTATGTTATAATATCACACCACAAAATTTTCGCTTTGAAAACTTAAACTCAGATAATGGACTTTCACAAAATACAGTACTTTCAATTTTACAGGACAGTCGTGGTTTTCTATGGTTTGGCACTTATGATGGTCTTAATCGTTATGATGGTTATTCATTTAAAATTTATAAAATGGAAAAAGGGAATCCAAAAAGTATTCAGGGACAAACTTTCCGTTCGATAGTTGAAGATAAAAATGGCAACTTATGGATTGCATCTGTTGGCGGTGGACTTAACAGATACAACAGATTAACTGATGATTTTACAAATTTCCAGCCGCAGAATAATAATCCTAATTCAATCATATCAAATCGAGTTAGAACTTTATTCATTGATAAAAAAGGAAGATTATGGATTGGAACCGAAATCGGATTATGCAGATATGATTTCAATAAGAATATATTTATTGATTATAGAAAAATTCTCAATAATAATGCTTATCCAAATTCTGAATACATCGTTTCTATATGTGAAGACCTTTCTGGCATTTTATGGCTTGGCACTCAAAATGGTTTAATAAAATTCAATCCGGAAACAAATCAACACAAATATTATTTCAATCAGACAAATAACGAATACAGTTTAAGTGGAAATTTTGTTGGTAAAGTCTACGTTGATAGAAGCAATACTCTTTGGGTTGGTACAGGAGATTGTCTTCATAAATATGATAGAGAAAATGATAGATTCATTAGATACATAAATCCATATACAATCAATAGCAAAGATAAAACCATCACCGATATCATTGAAGACAGATATGGAGATATCTGGATTACTACATTATTAAATGGTCTCCAAAAGTTCGATAGAAAAACTTCTACATTTACAGTTTATAATCATGATGAATCAAATCCTGAAAGTATTGGCAGCAATATTTTATTTTCATTATATGAAGATAAAACAGGAATATTATGGATAGGGACTGAAGGAGCTGGTGTAAATAAACTTAACAGAATGAGGTCGAATTTTGTTATTTACAAAAATATTCCTTTTAACAAAGAGAGTTTGAGTAACGACAAAGTTTATTCAATAATTGAGGATAAATCGGGAGTAATCTGGATTGGAACATTTGGCGGCGGTTTGAATAAATTTAATCCCGACTCAAAGGATAAAAAATTTATCAGATATAATTATAATCCTTACAACAAAAATTCTCTCGTTGACGACAGAATAAGAACAATGTGCGAAGATAATGAAGGCAATATCTGGATTGGAACAGAGTATGGCTTATCGAAATTCAATCCATCCAAAAACATATTTACTAATTTTATCAGCGATGGCTCATCTGGCAAATTGAGCAACAACATTATTTTCTCTATTTATCAGATTAAATCTGGTGAAATATTAATTGGGACTTTTGGCGGCGGATTAAATATTTATGATAAGAAAACAAATTCTTTTATTTCTTTCAAACATAATCCAGATAATTCTAAAAGTATAAGCAGTAACAACATCTGGTGTATTTTTCAGGATAGCAAAGGAAACATCTGGATTGGAACTGATGACGGAGGTCTTAATAAATTTGACATAAAGAAAAAAGAATTTGTTTACTATAAACACAACTCCAAAGACCCATCATCAATAAGCAGTGATAAAATATTAAACATAATGGAAGATACTAAAGGCAATTTATGGATTGGTACTATTCAGGGACTGAGCAAAATGATTATTGAAAATAATGATTACAATAATCCAAAATTTATTAATTATACAATTGAAGACGGCTTACCAGATAATAACATTCAAGCAATATTAGAAGATGCTCATGGAAATTTATGGATAAGCACAAATAAAGGTATTTCAAAATTCAATCCTAAAAAAAAGAGTTTCCAAAATTTTGATTTTAGTGATGGGCTTCAAAGCAACGAATTTTATGTAAGAGCTGCAGTTAAAAGAAAAAGAACAGGTGAAATGATTTTTGGCGGCAATAAAGGATTCAATATTTTCCATCCCGATAGTATTAAAGAAGATAACTACATTCCCGATGTATTAATTACAGATTTTTTAATAATTAATACACCAGTGAAAATAGGAGAAAAAATTAACAATGAAATTGTTCTGAAGAAAAATATTACTGAGACAAAAGAGATAATAATTTCCTACAAAACAAACTTTATTACATTTAACTTTGCTGCACTTCACTTTGCCAAACCAGAAAAAAATTCATACGCATACATGCTGCAAGGTTTTGAATCAAACTGGAATTATGTAGGTAATAAACATTATGCGAGTTATAATTTTTTACCTCCTGGTAAATATATTTTTAGAGTTAAGGCAGCAAACCCAAATGGTTATTGGAATGATAAAGGAACAAGCATCATACTTACAATTACACCTCCATTCTATCAAACTTTTGTATTTAGATTCTTCATGCTCATTTTAATTGGATTATTTATTTATGGGGCTTACAATCTAAAAGTCAGAGGAATTAAGAAACACCAAAAAGAACTTGAGCAATTAATTCAAGAGAAGACTGAATTAAATGAAAAATTAATTCAGGAAATAGAAGAAAGAAAAAAAATTGAAAAGGAACTTATCATTGCAAAGGAAAAAGCAGAAAGCTCTGAAAAACTAAAATCTGAATTCTTAGCTCAAATGTCACACGAAATCCGTTCGCCTGTTCATTCCATTTTGAATTTTACGTCATTAATAAAAGAACAATTAGAAAATACTAATGATGAAATCATCAAAGAAAGTTTTGATTCTATAGAAAGAGCTGGAGATAGAATAGTTAGAACAATTGACTTAATATTGAACATGTCGGAACTTCAGACAGGCACTTACGAATGTATATACAAAGAAATTGACATAAACGAAAATGTGTTGAAACGTTTATATCCAGAATATTTATATAAAGCCAAAAAGAAAAATTTAGAATTCAATTTGATAATAAAAGAAGAACATCTAAAAGTTATTGCCGATGAATATTCTGTTACACAGATTTTTGTTAACCTAATTGATAATGCAATTAAATATACTCATCAAGGGAAAGTTGAAATAACATCGTATTTAACAGACGACAGAAAAGCTGCAGTTAAAGTTTCAGATACTGGAATAGGTATCTCAGAAGAATTTTTGCCAAAACTTTTCACAGCATTTTATCAGGAACAACGAGGCTATACAAGAGAATTTGAAGGAAATGGATTAGGACTTGCATTAGTCAAAAAATATTGTGAATTAAATAATGCTGAAATTTTTGTAGAGAGTAAAAAGAACTTTGGTTCAACTTTTACTGTAATATTCAAAAACACTTTATAAAAAAAGCTGCTATCAGTTTTATGAAACTGATGCAGCTTAATTTTGCAAAACTCTAAATTTAAGAAAGAGATTCGTAAACACTTACATATTTTCTGTTATTTTTCTTTCTTTCAAATTTTACATAGCCGTCTATCAATGCGAATAAAGTATGATCGCCGCCAAGCCCAACATTTTTTCCTGGATGAAAATTAGTTCCTTTTTGACGAACCAGAACAGAACCAGCTGTTACTTTTTCTCCGCCAAAAGCTTTTACACCAAGATATTGTGGATTGCTGTCTCTTCCATTTCTTGAAGAACCTTGACCTTTTTTATGAGCCATAATAACCTCCGATTTCTAAGCTATTTTTGTAATTTCAATTCTTGTTAATTGCTGTCTGTGACCTCTTTTGCGTTTGTAAGAGATTCTTCTTTTTTTCTTAAAAACAATTATCTTATCATCCTTAAGATGCTCCAAAACTTTTGCATGAACTTTAACATCATTGATATATGGAGTGCCTATTTTTGTGTCATTATCATTATTCAATAAAAGTACGGTATCAAAAACAATTTCTGAATTTGGTTCTGCATTTAATTTTGGCACATAAATTTTTTTATTCTCACTAACAACAAACTGTTGTCCTGCAATATTTACAACAGCAAACATTATTCCTCCAATTATTCAAATTTTGAGCTGTAAATATATGGAATGGAAAGATATTAAGTCAATAAAGCAATAAAAAACATTGCATTATAAAATTAGTAACATTTTTCTAATTAAAATGAAGATAACTTAATGAATAATTTTTATTAAGCAATATTATTTTATAAAATCAGCCAATCTAATTTTTTGTTCATTAGAATTTGCAAAATACCAAAAATGTCTCCCTACTTCTTCGGAACTAAATGGAACGAAGTTGAATTGAGCCATAGGCTCATCAGCCTTTTGCTGAAAAGAATTTTATTCTTCTAAGTAGATTTCAGAAGATTTCAATTCGTTAAGTATTGACAATAATTTAATTTGCAATAACTCGCATTGGTTGACTTGTCAGCCTCTGGTTGACCTGTCAGCCTTTGGCTGATTTATCAGCCTCTGGCTGACTTGTCAGCCTTTGGCTGATTTATCAGCCTCTGGCTGAGAACCATGAACACAAGGATTTTCTTCTAAACAAAAAAGGGATGATTTCTCATCCCTTTACTGCGTGGGCAGAGACGGAATCCTTGTCAGCCTCTGGCTGACCTGTCAGCCTTTAGCTGACTTGTCAGCCTTTGGCTGACTTGTCAGCCTTTGGCTGAGAACCGCCGACACAAAGATTTTCCTCTAAACAAAAAAGGGATGATTTCTCATCCCTTTACTGCGTGGGCAGAGACGGAATCGAACCGCCGACACAAGGATTTTCAGTCCTTTGCTCTACCGACTGAGCTATCTGCCCATCCACTTCAAATTTTGTGGCACAAATCTATAGAAAAATGGAAATAATTTCAAAATATTTTTTATACGTTAAGAAAAACAAAATGCTATTTTGACAAATTATTATCCATACCATCCTTCATGTAAAATTATTTAAATTTTTCCTCACATCACCAGTGCCATTATTGCTTTCTGTACATGCAATCTGTTTTCTGCTTCGTCAAATACTACAGAATTTTTTGAATCAATTACTTCGTCAACAACTTCTTCTCCTCGATGAGCTGGCAGACAATGCATGAATAAATAGTCTTCTTTAGCATGCTTAACTAATTCTAAATTGACCTGAAATTTCTGGAAGACTTTTTTTCTTTCTTCGGCTTCTTTTTCCTGTCCCATACTTGCCCAAACATCTGTATAAACAATATCTGCATTCTTTACTGCTTCAAATGGGTCATTAATAATTTCTACCTTGCTTCCCATATATTTTGCAGTTTCAATTGCATGCTCAACAATTTCTTTTTTGGGTTCATAACCTTTCGGAGATGCAATTGTAATATCAATTCCAACTTTTGAACAACCATTAAGTAAACTGTGAGCTACATTATTTCCATCACCAATATAAGCTAATTTTAGTCCCTGCAATTTTCTTTTCTTTTCTAAAATTGTGAATATATCAGTCAACACCTGACATGGATGCAATAAGTCTGTCAGTCCATTAATTACTGGTATTGTTGCAAATTTTGCTAAATCAATTACATCTTGATGAGAAAATGTTCGAATCATTATTCCATTCAAATATCTTGAAAGAACTTTTGCAGTATCGTGAATATTTTCACTTTTACCAAGCTGCAAATCATTTTGATTGAAATACATAGCATGCCCACCAAGTTGATACATTCCTGTTTCAAATGAGATTCTAGTTCTTGTAGATGGCTTAGAAAAAATCATTCCCAGTGTTTTTCCTTTCAAAAGATGATGTTCTTCGCCAATATAAAGTTTTTCTTTTAATGTTTTTGCAACTTCAAATATTTCATAAATTTCTTCTAAGGAAAGGTCTGCAATTGAAATTAAATCTTTGCCTTTCATGTTTACAGCCATTTTGACTCCTTTAGTTTTGTAGAATAATTATTAAGAATTATATAAAAAATTTTATCATCTTATATTGATAAATATTAATTAGTTCTCAGTTTCTAATTTCTTTAATTTAACTGTGTCAGATTCTTATACAACATTAAGTTATCTGTAACAACTTAAGTATAACACATTCTAATATAATTTAATTATAGGATTCTTCTTCACTCCTACCTGTCAGATTGTTACAAAATAATTTTTTGCTATACTAAATAAGTAATAAGCCATAAAATATATTTAAAAATGAGATTCTTCATTCCGCTTCGCTCCATTCAGAATGACTTTTAAGGTATTCCACAACAGCCTGCAGAGGTTGATGAGCCTTTGACTCAATTCCGATTCGCTCCATTCAGCTTACCTGCTGCAAGCAGGAATGAGACCTTTAAACAGTCTATAACAAATTGCTGAGCAATTAGGATACTCCTCTGAATGACAATTAAAATTACTTTTTTGAAATCTCCTCAAAATAATCTTTCCTCTGGCTAATTTATAATGCTGATTTTTATTTTAGGTATTTTTAATAATTCATAAACGAAAATAATATCAAAAATTATTCTATCACAATTCGAGTTCCACAATTTTCTTTTTCAATTTCTTCTTCATTAGTGATAATTGCTTCTTTTCCACCTCCTTCAATAAATTCAATTGCAGCTAATATTTTTGGTCCCATACTTCCAGGTGGAAATTCTCCCATCTCATAATATTTTCTTGCTTCATCAATTGTAATTTTATCTAATGCCACTTGATTAGGTTTTTTATAATTGAGATAAACTTTTGGGACATCAGTGATGATATAAAATCTATCTGCTGAAATTTCCTTTGCTAAAAAAGCTGATGCTAGATCTTTATCAATTACTGCTTCAATAGCTTCGAGATATTTTGTGTCTTTGTGCCAGTAGACTGGAATTCCACCTCCGCCAACAGCAATTACGATGTGACCTTTTTTCACCATATCTTTTATAACTTTTTTATTCATAATATCAATTGGTTTTGGAGACGGAACAACTCTTCTCCAACCTCGTTTAGCCGGATCTTCTTGAAATATCCATCCATTAGTTTTCGATAAAAGTTCTGCTTCTTCTTTAAGATAAAATCTGCCTATTGGTTTAGTTGGATTTTGAAACGCAGGGTCATTGATATCAATTAATACTTGAGTAATAATTGCAAGCACATTTCTTTTTAGATTTGTTTTACTCAGAGCATTTCGCATCTGGCGTTCAATCATGTAACCGATTCCACCTTGAGAATCAGCTACACAAATATCGAGAGGCATTTTAGGAATTTTATATAAATTATAACCAGCTTCATTCCTCAAGAGGATATTTCCTACTTGAGGACCATTGCCATGAGTTATTACAATATTATATCCAAGTTTTAATAATCCAATTAACTTTTTACAGGTATCAAGAGTATGAGCTTCCTGTTGTTCAATTGTGCCTGCTTCGTCGCTTCTTAAAAGAGCATTGCCTCCCAGAGCAACTACAGCAATCTTTTTCATAAAATTCCTTTTAATTTCAGAACTGATTCGAGTGTATTTTCTCCAATTTCTTGAAGTTCATACATTACGCGGGTCGTTGGTTTATTTATTTTTAGAATCCTTCCTAAATCAATTGGAGTTCCAATTACAACTGAATCACACTCAGTCCTGTTTATTGTTTCTTCTAAATCTTTAATTTGCTGCTCGCCATATCCCATTGCAGGAAGTAATGTTCCAATATTGGGATATTTTTTATAAGTATCAGCAATTGATTTTACAACATAAGGACGAGGGTCAACAATTTCTTTCGCATTAAGTTTTCGAGCAATAACAGTACCTGCACCATATTTCATTTCACCGTGTGTTAATGTAGGACCATCTTCTACAATCAAAACACGTTTTCCTGTTATCAGCTCAGGTTTATCAACTGTAATTGGTGAATTAGCTTCAATTACAATTGCATCTGGATTTACAAGATGAATATTATTTTTTACTGTATCAATTCCTTCTTTAGTTGCAGAATCAATTTTATTTATAATAACTGCATCTGCTATTCTTAAACATGTATTGCCGGGATAATAATGTAATTCATGTCCAGGTCGATGCGGGTCCGTAACAGTAAATGTAAGATTTGATTTATAGAAAGGCATATCATTATTGCCGCCATCCCACAAAATTATATCAGCTTCTTTTTCAGCTTCTCTCAAAATTGCTTCATAATCTACACCTGCATAAATCACCCCACCTCTTGCAATGTGAGGTTCATATTCTTCTCTTTCTTCAATTGTACAATTATATTTATCGAGGTCGGAATAATCTGCAAATCGTTGAACTTTTTGTTTAACCAAATCGCCATAAGGCATTGGATGACGAACAGCTACAACTTTCTTTCCGGCTTCTGATAAAATTTTTACAAGCTTTCTTGATGTTTGAGATTTTCCACATCCAGTTCTAACTGCTAAAACTGAAATTACAGGTTTAGAACTTTGCAAAGTTGTTTCATTCATACCCATTAATCTAAAAGATGCTCCAGCAGCATTCACAATTGATGCTCTTGTCATCACGTAATCAAATGGAACATCTGAATATGCAAATACAACCTCATCAATTTTGAACTTATGAATAAGGTTGGTTAATTCTGACTCTTCATAAATTTTAATTCCATCAGGATAAAGTTTACCTGCAAGTTCGGGAGGATAAATTCTTCCATCAATATTTGGAATTTGTGTAGCAGTAAAGGCTACAACTTCATAGTTCTCATTATCTCTGAAATAAACATTAAAATTGTGAAAGTCTCTTCCTGCTGCACCCATGATGAGGACTTTTCTGCGTGCCATAAATACCTCTTTTATTTTTTATTCGACAGTTACACTTTTTGCTAAATTTCTTGGTTGGTCTACATTCAAACCTTTTTTAACTGCAATATGATATGCAAGAAGTTGAAGAGGGATTACACTTAAAATTGGCTGTAGCATATCAATTGTTTTGGGAATTCGAATTACATGGTCTACCATTTTGTCAATATGATTATCTTCTTCATTAACTATTGCAAGAATTCTTCCTTTACGAGCTTTTACTTCTTGAATATTGCTTAATACTTTTTCATAAACACTATCTTTCATTGCTAAAAAGACGACAGGCATGTTTTCGTCAATTAAAGCAATTGGACCATGTTTCATTTCTGCTGCTGGGTAGCCTTCTGCATGAATGTATGAAATTTCTTTCAGCTTTAATGCACCTTCGAGTGCAACTGGGAAATGATAACCTCTTCCAAGATAGAGAAAGTTTCTGCAATCACTATAAATCTCAGCTATTTTTTTAATTTCATCATTAAGTTTAAGAATCTTTTCAATCTTTGCTGTAAGGCTTTGCATTTCTTTAATAATTTCCTGACCTTCCAACAAACTTAGATTTCTTTTACGAGCTAATAGCAAAGTTATTAATGAAAGCACAACTAATTGAGAAGTAAATGCTTTTGTAGAAGCAACTCCAATTTCTGGACCTGCGTGAATGTAAACACCTGCATCAGTTTCGCGAGCAATTGAACTTCCAACAACATTACAAATGCCAAGACACAAAGCACCTTTCTTTTTTGCTTCTCTCAATGATGCAAGTGTATCGGCTGTTTCGCCGCTTTGAGAAATAAAAATTACTGTATCATTTGGAGTAACTACTGGTTTTCGATAACGGAATTCAGAAGCATATTCAACTTCAACTGGAATTCCTGCATATTGTTCAATCATATATTCACCAACAAGACCAGCATGCCATGAAGTACCACAAGCTGAAATAATAATTCTATTGGAATTAACAATTCTATCTTCGAATCCTTGCAAGCCTCCTAATTTAGAAATACCTTCATCATAAATTAATCTTCCTCGCATCGAATTATAAATTGATTCAGGTTGTTCCATAATTTCTTTTAACATAAAATGAGGATAACCACCTTTGGTGATTTCATCAATATTCATATCTACATCATGAATTTCCTTAATTATTTCTTCATCATGAATATTCTTTGCATGGAAATGGTCTTTATAAACTTCTGCAATGTCTCCATCTTCAAGATATACAACTTGGCTTGTATATGCGATTAAAGCATTAACATCAGAAGCAACAAAATTTTCATTCTTGCCGATTCCAATAATTAGAGGAGAACCTTTTCTTGCAACTACAATTTTATCTGGTTCTTCTTTATAAATTACGGCAATGCCGTATGTCCCCTCAACCTCATTCAAAGCATATCTAACAGCTTGAAATAAATTATTTTTTAATTTCAGATAGTGGTCGATTAGATGAGCTAAAACTTCGGTGTCAGTTTCGCTTGCAAATTTATATCCCTCATTTATCAAACCTTTTTTTAATGAAGCATAATTTTCGATAATCCCATTATGAATTAAAAAAAGAGTATTATCATTATTCATGTGAGGATGTGCATTTTCGATACTTGGTTCACCGTGTGTAGCCCAGCGTGTATGCCCTATACCAAGATTGGCAGATATGTTTGCTGAATAAACCAATTTTTCTAAATCTGCTACTTTCCCTTTTGTTTTAATAACTTTACATTCCGAAGAATTAATAATTGCAATACCTGCAGAATCATAACCGCGATACTCCAGGCGTTTTAATCCTTCAAGAAGAATTGGGACACAATTTTTGTTGCCAATATAGCCAACAATTCCACACATAGTGACTCCTTTTTAATTATAAAATTAGATGATGAATAATAGAACTAAATTAATGATCAGGGCAAGGACGTAATAGTAGCAGTTTTGACTTGAAGTGTACCCTCTTAATTTTTATGGAATTAAAATGAATTTTCATAAGTATAACTTATAAATTCTGTAACAAATTTCTGAAAAAGTTATTGGATTATCAAATTTTTTATTAAGTAAAATAAAAATCAAAATTATTCTATAAATAATCACCTTTAGATTCATTGAATGTTGAACTGTGTAATTGTATATTTGCACGGTAAATTTTTTACTATGCACCCGTAGCTTAATTGGATAGAGCACCTGACTACGGATCAGGAGGTTGAAGGTTCGAGTCCTTCCGGGTGTACCAAACCTATTAACTTGTTTCAATCTTCTTTTTTTGACTACAAAATCAGGAGGTTGAAGGTTCTTCCAAAGGAATCCCTTTT
>NZ_BAAJAO010000036.1:0-13801 GCF_057554405.1 Rosettibacter sp. KY25
ATCCATTCTGCATTTGGCAAATTAATTCCAATTGGAGTAGAAGGAGAAGCATCGCCCGATTCTACAACAACAGTAATTACTTTTGCTGATATTCCTTTTACATTTTTCTTTTTGTGTTCAGGCATTATTGGTGAATTATCTTCAAACCACTGTGCATTATCGCTGATTGCTTTTATTCTTTTTGTTGCTTCAAAATCTTTGATAGAAACAACTGATTCAAACGAACCTCTGAATCCAAGCGGGTCATTATAAGTTTCGATATATCCATTAATCACATCAATAACAGATGAAGTATCTTTAAGCCATTCGATATTGTATTCATCCCATTTTTTTAAATCGCCTGTTTCATAATATTCAATCAATAATTTCAAAGCTTTTCTTTGCTGTTCATTTTCTGCAACTTCAACAGCTTTTTTGAGCCAGTAAACAATTTTTTGAATTGCTGCATCATACATTCCATTTAATTTCCAGTAATGTTCATAAATTTTTCCATTTTCTTTCACAAGTTTTGAATTCAACCCATAAGAAATTGGATGTGGGTCTTTCGGATTAATAATTTTCTTGTAATAATTTTCTACTTCTTTTTGTGTAAGATTTTCATAAAAATTAACTGCAGAAGTTTTTATTAAATCAAATTTAGGATCTTGATTAACTTTGATTGCATCAACATTTGGGTCGAATAAAATTGGTTCTAACTTTGCTATCAAATCTTCAATTGATTCATTTTCTTTAAGAGGAAATTCTTTTTGATCAGAATTCTTTATCAGTTCTGCAAAATATTCCTTAGAAAATTCCGGCAGAAATTTTTTATTGGAATAATGATGATGTATGCCATTTGAAAACCAGACTCTTTTGGTATAAACCATAAATTTTTGAAAATCAGGAGTTGTTCTGTCTCCTTTATATGATTTCACAATTGCTTCAAGAGTTTTTCTTATCAGAAGATTGTGTTTATAATTTTGGTCCCAAAATATATCTCTTCCATACAATGCTGCTTGATAGAGATAATAGACTAATTTCTTTTGCTGCAGTGTAAGATTTTCAAATCCATCAACTTTGTATCGCTGAATTCTTAAATCTGCAAATTGTTCAGTTACATACTTGAAATCATCTTTTCTTTCTTGATTTGCACAGCTCATGATTAAAAGTCCCGTAATTGTTAGATAAAATAATTTCTTAATGAAATGCATATATGCCTCAAAAAATTTTTTAATGCTCAAAAATATGATTATCCATAGTGCTTTACAATTTATTAAATAATAAATTCTCAAATTACATTTGAAAAAAAATAATATTATAAAGAAGGATAATAAATACAAAAGAGATGTAATGGAATTGCATTAAAAAATTAATAAGAAACTAACTTTTATAATTTTTGGAGCTTAATAAATGTGTTTACTTAAAAAATTTTATAACTTCTTATAATTGCCATACATATGGACTAAAATTATTCTTCATCCAAAACAAATTTCAAAAAATTAGATTTGTTAATTAGTTGAACTTTGGTATCAGGATATGAACTTTCCCATGCTTTAGGAATTTTATAACTGGCTGTATCCGACCATTTTATTTCATAACCATAAATTTTGCCATTAGTCTCTTCTATAAAATCAATTTCTTGTCCGTCATATGTCCGCCAGAAGTAGTATTCAATAAATTCTTGTTTATGTGCATTTATTTTCATTCTTTCCATAATAACAAAATTTTCAAATAAAGCACCAACATCATTTCTATCTTCCAGAGGATTGAAGTGTGATATAATTGCATTGCGTATTCCTACATCATAAAAATAATATTTTGACTTGCTCGTTATCTCTTTTCTTAAATTTCTGCTGAGTGCACCAATTCTTTTTATAACAAAACCTTTTTCAAGAATATCAAGATAACGATCTACAGTTTTAACATCCATACCAATTTGAGTTGCTAATTCATTTAACGAAACTTCGCTGCCAATTTGAAAAGAAAGCAACTTCAATAAATCGTAAATCTGTCTTGTTCCTTTTATTCTTTCCAAGTTTAAAACATCTTTGAGTAAATAAGAATCAACAAGCTCTTTCAAAAATTCTACTTTTTCTTTTTTGTTTTTGGTTATAATTATTTCGGGATACATACCATAAATCAAAAATTCTTCAAGCTTATCTTTTAATTCCTGTTTATTATATTCCGAGCGAAGTTCTTTAAGCGAAAATGGATAAAGTATGAATGTACGTTTTCTGCCTGTTAATGGTTCACCAACTTTTTGCTGCAAATCGAATGACGATGAACCAGTTGCAATTATTTTTAAATCTGGATTATTGTCAACAAGTATTTTTAGCCCCATCCCAATATTTTTGATATACTGTGCTTCATCAATTGCAATAAGGTCGTAACCTTCAGCATACTCCAGAATCAGGTTAAAGTCCTGTGAATCAAAAATTCTCTGAATCCGAATATTATCCCCTGAATCAAGGCGATATTTAAGTTTTGTTTTAGAAAGAAAATCCTTTAACAGTGTAGTCTTACCTACTCTTCTTGCCCCATAAATGATTAATACCTTTTGAGGCTTGAGAAGTTTTCCGATTTGTAGTAATCTTGGAATCATAAAATTTCTATAAAAATTTGGATTGTCACTCCATAAATTTACAGTAATTTGTGGGAAGTTAAAACAATTTTTAATATCAAATTGAATATCATACAAATTATGTTCTCAGCAAGAATAAATTTATTTTTTTAGTTTTCATTTAGTTCAAAAAAAATTATAAGGAATTTATTAAAATGAATATTCAAATAATTGGAACAAAGAGCTGCAATGATACACGAAAAGCAGAAAGATTCTTTAAGGAACGACGAATTCAATATCACTTCAGAGATTTAACCGAAAAAGGATTAACAAAAGGAGAACTTGAAAATATTAAAGCAAAAATTCCTCTTGAAGATTTAATCAATCGAGAAGGAAAACAATTCAAGAAAAGAAATCTTCAGTTTATGGTTTTTGACATTGAAGAAGAATTATTAAATGACCCGCTTTTGATTAAAACTCCAATAGTTCGTAATGGAAAAGAAGTTACGATTGGATATCAACCTGATATCTGGAAAACATGGCTCAGCTAATTCCATCAAGAAAAATATTTCTGTTTCTTAATTCTTCAACAAGTAACTCATAATTTTGAAAATGTATTCCATCCCAGCCGCACCTTTTTGCACCTTCAATGTATTCAGGAACATCATCAATAAATAAATGCTCATGAGATGGTTTTTGTGTGTATGATTCAACAGCTCTGTAAATTTTTTCTTCCGGCTTAACTGCTCCAACTTTATGAGATAAAAATATTTTATCGAAATAATTCAAAAATTCATAATGACCATATCCAAATTCTTCATGAATTTCATTTGTATTTGACAGAAGAAGAACTTGATAATTCTTTTTAAGTTCCGGAATTAATGCTATTACTTTCTCATTCATTGTAAAAATATCAGAATAAATTTTACAAAAATCATTTTCAGAAACTTTATGTTCCAGCCAATCGAGCATGGTTTCTATAAATTCTTTTCGAGTTATTTTACCTCGTTCAAAATTTCGATGATATTCATAATTCTCGCTGTAAAGTCTTGCAAATTTATCTCCAAGACCTTCACTTATCGAGTTCAGCTTATTAACAACTTTCGAATAATCAAATGGTATTAAAACATTACCAAGGTCAAACACTATTATAGAATACTTTGACATATCACCTCTTAGAATTAAAATTACTACACAAAAATAAAAAAAGAGGTCATTCCAAAATAATCCATTAACTTTTGGATTTTGAAATGACCTCTCAAAAAATTATTTCACTTCAAAAAGTGAATCTGGAAGATTTGTATTTACTTCGATTGAAGAAACATTTAATTCAATAGACTGTGGACCAAAACTTTGAACGAACTTGAATGGATATTTCAGTCCCTGCACATCTCTGTAATCACTTAAATCCATTGTTTGAGCAAAACTTCCTTGAGGTGTTGTAACATTGCTTATGGTTCTGACAAGAAGTCCAGATTCAACATCATAATATTGAGTTGTTTTCTTTCCAGAAGATGAAGTTAAAACAACTTTGTATGCATCTTTTCCATTAATTGATTCAATTCCTACAAGTTCAGGTTTCAATCCATATTTTGAATAATCAAGAGGAGCATCAAGTGCCTGCTCTTTCAATGATTCTATCTGCTCATCATTAAGGTCTTGAGATTGTCCCATCACTTCAACTCTTCCTTTTTCTCCATCAAAAATAGTTTTTTGTTGAAATACACCTGCATCAATTACCTGCATTAACTTATTAGGATATTTTTGAGAAATTGTAACACTAATATTCATTCCTTGTGTTGAGCCAGTTAATTTTATTACTCTGTCCTTTATCTTCAATAAATTTTCTTTGCCGCCAATTACTTCAATATATTTATTAATCACTTGGTCAACTGTTAATCCTGCAGGTAGTTTTTTTAATGACGGGTCATATTGATTACCAAATGCGTCATAATATTCAATTTTACCTGTAATGCTAAAGTTTACAAGATTTTTTGAAATCTCTTCACCATTACCAACTATAAGAATGTAAGCATTATTTGGTTTAATATATTTTTTTGCTGTTTCAAGAACATCATCGGCTGTAACAGCAGAAAGATTTTTCAAATAATTTTTATAATAATCTTTTGGAAGATTAAACCTTGCAGTGTTGATTGCAAATCTTGCAATTGTAGCTGGGTTTTCGAGACTTCTAATAAATTCTCCTGCCAAATAATTTTTTGCTTTTTCAAGTTCTTGTTCGGATACTTTTTCGCTTCGAATTCTTTTCATTTCTTTGAGCATTTCAGTAATTGCGCTGTCGGTAACACTGTTACGAACCTGAGCAAAAGCAAAGAAACTTCCAATTATCGGATCAGCTTTCAATTGTGAATAAGAACCATAAGTATAACCTTTCGATTCTCTGAGATTCATGAATAATCTGCCTGTTGCACTTCCGCCAAGAATTAAATTTGTAACAGCAGCTTTAATTTCATCATCGCTTCCAATTTTTAATTCTGCTGGATAACAAATTGCAATTACTGATTGAACCGAGCTGGGACGGTCAACTAGACAAACTTTATTTAGCAAAGGTGGTTTTGGTGTTTCATAAGAATTTTTTGGGATTTCTTTTTTTTCCCATTTTCCAAAATATTTTTGAATCAATGCTTTAGCTTTTTCTTTATTGATATCTCCAACAACTGCAAGATATGCTGCATTTGGTTTGAAATATGTTTCATAATAATTTTTGCACATATCAAGTGTAATTGAATTTACAGATTCTTCTGTTTCTGGTTCACCGTAAGGATGATTTTTCCCAAACATTAAAACAGAACTTACTCTTCTTGCAATAGAATTAGGTTCATCTTTCGATACGGCAATGGAAGAAAGCATCTGCTTTTTAATTTTATCAAGTTCTTCTTGTTTGAAGTTTGCATTCAAAATTATATCGGACATAATTTCAAGAATTTTTTCTTTATGCTTTTCAAGACCACTTGCAGTAATTCCATTTGGTGAAGTAGATAATTCTGCTCCAATAAAATCAATTTCTTCATCGATTTGGTCTTTTGTTCTTGTTTTTGTGCCGGTTCTCAATAATTCACCAGCAGCTGTAACATATCCAACATGTTCTTTTTCAAGAACCGGGTCAATATCAATAAACAAATTAAAAGTTACTCTTGGCAGTTTATGATTTTCAACCACAAAAACTTTTAATCCGTTTGGCAGTTCGAATGATTCATAATCTCCAATTTTAACTTCTGGAGCTGGAGCAGGTTGAGGGCGTTTTGACCTATCAAGCTGTGCATATAATGGCACTGCAATTATTAATGCTGTCAATAAAATTTTCTTAATCATTTTTCAAAACTCCTTTTGTTCCACATAAAATTTTTTATTTATTCAATTACTTTTTCTCGAGTGATTTCGGTAAATAATATAGAACCACTCTGTTTTCATTTCTCAAATATTTGTTTGCAACTCTTTTAATATCTTCACGAGTTACTTTCATATATCTTTGAATTTCTGTGTTAATCAAATTTGCATCACCATAATAGACAAAATAATTTGCAAGGTCTTCTGCAATTCCAATCATAGTTGAATTTCTTTTCACGAAATCACTTTCAATTTGGTTTCTAACTTTTTGAAATTCATAATTGCTTATCAATTCTTTTTTTACTTTTTCAATCTCTTTTTGAATCGAAGCTTCTAAATCTTCAGCGGTTACACCAACATTAGCAAGTCCATAAACTATAAACAAACCAGGGTCCTCCATTGGAATTGGTATCGAACCAACAGCAAGTGCCTTTTGCTGCTTATCTTTAATTTCTTTTTGAAGTCTTGAACTTTCACCGCCTGAAAGAACAGTAGTTAAAATGCTCAAAGCATAAAAATCAGGTGTTCCCTGCTTTGGCATATGATAACCAAAAACAACCATTGGCAGCTGAACATTATCATAAACAACTTCTCTAACTTCTTTTGTTTGTTCTGGTTCAACAATATTCGGGCGTGTAATTTCTTGTGTTCCTTTTGGAATTTCACCAAAATATTTTTGAACTAATTCTTTTGTTTTTTCAATGTCAATATCTCCGGCAATACTAAGAGTAGCATTTTGAGGAACATAATATTTTTTGTAGAAAGCAATAAATTCATCAAGCTTTGCCTGATCAATATATTGAACCTGACCAATTGGAGTCCATCTATATGGATGAACTTTATAGGCATTACTAAAAAGTTTTTCAATCAATGAGCCATAAGGCTGATTTTCATATCGCTGTTTTCTTTCTTCTTTTACAACTTTCCTTTGTGTTTCAACACCAATGCTGTCAATTTTGAGATGGAGCATTCTTTCTGATTCCATGTACAAGCCAAGTTCTAATTGATTTGAAGGAAGAATTTCGTAATAAAAAGTTCTATCGAATGAAGTATTAGCATTTAGTTCTCCTCCGGCAGCTTCAATAATTTTAAAATATTCGCCGCGGGGAATATTTGGCGAGCCTTCGAACATCAGATGTTCAAAGAAATGAGCAAATCCTGTTCTTTCAGGATCTTCATTTTTGCTTCCGACATGATATAAAACTGATATTGCAACAATTGGTGTTGAATTATCCTGATGTAAAATTACATTCAGCCCATTATCAAGTTTATATTGCACAAAATTAATTTTTCTCGGTTGAGCTGAAGTAAAAACAAAACTAAAAATCAGCAATAAGAATAATAGCCTGCTTTTCATTTAGTTTACCCCTTAATTTGTGTGACTATTTAGTTGTGTAAATATGCTTAATAGTTTCAAAATTTATTAAAAAATTTTTTGCCCTTCGAAGTAAGTTAACTTTGTTAAAAACTATTGAATTCCCTTTCGGATTACTGAATAACTTTAATAATTATTTCTACATTAATCTTGCTATAAGAATTATAAAATGTTTTGGGACTCAACAAATTTTTACAAGTGTCAAAATGAAATTTCTTGTCAAAAACAAAATGAATTTCAGATATAGGTAATCAAATCCCCTAAGTTTATAAACAGGTTGAACTCACATACAATTTTTAAAAAAATATTCAACTATTAAAAAAATTGTGAGCAATAGCTCACGAATTTTCTTTCAATTACTCATTCAGAATTATCTCAATTTATCTAAAAGATAATTCAACAAATTACTGATTGATACACGAACTTGATTCATCGAATCGCGTTCACGAACTGTTACAGTTTCATCTTGCAGAGTTTGAGTATCAACAGTAATGCAGAATGGAGTTCCTGCTTCGTCCATTCTTCTGTAGCGGCGTCCAATTGCAGCTTTATCATCATAAAATATTTTCAGATGCGGTCTTAAATCAGCTTCAATTTTTTTAGCTACTTCCGGCATCCCATCTTTATTAACAAGCGGAAATATTGCAGCTTTGATTGGAGCTAATTTGGGATGAAATCTCAGAACACTTCTAAGTTCGCCATTAACTTCTTCTTCATAATAAGCATCAATTAAGAATGCCATAAATGAACGGCTTGCTCCTGCTGAAGTTTCAATTATATATGGAATGTATTTTTCTTTAGTTTCATCATCAAAATATAATTGTGATTTGCCGGAATATTGCTGATGACGACTCAAATCATAATCAGTTCTGTTATGAATTCCTTCAATTTCTCCCCAGCCGAATGGGAATTCATATTCAATATCTGTTGCTTCTTTTGCATAGTGAGCTAATTTATTTTGAGGGTGGTCGTGGAATCTAAGTTTTGTTGGTGTCATTCCGAGCGACTTATACCATTGAATTCTAATTTCTTTCCATTCATCATAATATTTTTTGTCGGTGCCTGGTTTAACAAAATACTGCATTTCCATCTGTTCGAATTCTCGAGTGCGGAAAAGAAAATTTTTTGTATTGATTTCATTTCTGAAAGCTTTACCTATTTGAGCAATTCCAAAAGGAAGTTTCTGTCTGCTTGAATTTGCAACATTAAGAAAATTGACATAAATACCTTGAGCTGTTTCGGGTCTTAAATAAATTATATTGCTTTCATCTTCTACAGGACCCAAAAAAGTTTTGAACATCAAATTAAATTTTCTTGGTTGTGTAAATGTGCCTTTATTACCGCATTGAGGACAATTTATAATATCGAGTAATTTTGAAGCAAGAGACTGATTTTCGAGAACAGCTGTAAATTTATCATCAAGTGAACCTTCCTGATCAAGCAAAGATGGGTCAAGTTCTTTTAGTGCTTTTTCTTTGTTTTTATCCGATATAAGTTCAGTTAAAGTATCCAGTCTGAATCTTGCTTTACATTGTTTACAGTCAATCATTGGGTCTGTAAAGTTTTCAACATGTCCGCTTGCTTCCCAAACTTTTGGATGCATCAGAATAGCAGCATCAAGTCCTTCAATATCTTCTCGATAAGTCATGGCTTTCCACCATTCTTCTTTAATATTTCTCAGAAGTTCAACTCCAAGCGGACCATAATCCCAGCAGCCGTTTAAGCCGCCGTAAATTTCACTTGACTGAAAAACAAATCCTCGTCGCTTTGCAAGCGATACGATTTTTTCTACTGTGTCGTTTTGTCCCTTTGCGATTTTACACCTCCAGCAATTTTTAGTGGCAAATATAAGAAAACGAAGTGGAAGTTAATAAATGAATTTAAGAAATTTTTTGAAGCACATTAAAAATTGAAATTGTCTATATCATCAATAAACAAGTTAGAAAATTTTTCTTGTGGGTAAATGTATTTTGAGGTTGCATCTCAATAGACAAGAAATTCCATTCTAAAAAATCTAACTAAATCTTATTAAAGAATTTTTTCACTATTTAATTTTTTTAGAAAAGTAAAGAAGGCAAAATTTGTTTCAAACATTATTTGCTGATGGGATAGTGAAAATGAATTTACTTCCTTTATTCAACTGACTTTCAACAAAAATTTTGCCGCCAAGTCTTTCAATAAAATCTTTGCAAAGAATTAACCCTAATCCAGTTCCAGCTTCGCCCGCAGTTCCACTTCTGCTTTTATTAATATCAAGTTCAAAAAGTTTATTCATTGTTTCGTTATCCATTCCAACACCATTATCTTCTACATATACTTTGATATAATTATTTTCTTTCTCAGCATTGATTAAAACTTTTCCTCCTTCATTTGAAAATTTAATTCCGTTTTGAATAAGATTTCTAAGAATTGTGTTCAGCATATTTTCATCAGCTTTGACTTTTAAATCTTCAGAAATATTTGTTTCGAGCAATACATTTTTTGTTTGTGCATATGAATTAAATATTGAAAAATTTTCCAACACTATTTCATAAAGACATAAATCTTTGATGTCAATTTCAAGTCTTCCGGTTTGTGAACGAGACCAGAGGAGTAAATTTTCAAGCAGATGAAAATTTTGTCTTGCAGCTTTTTCCATATTATTCAGATAAATTAATTTTTCTTCGTCAGTCAAAGATTCATAATTATCTTTCAGTAAACTCAAATACCCAAAAAGAACATTAAAAGGAATTCTCAAATCATGAGCTATGATTCTAAAAAGTGTGTCCTTCATTGAATTAAGACTTTTCAATTTTTCATTTGCAATTTTTTTTGTGATGTATCGGCTGTAAGTAATAACAGAAATCAAAAGAATCAAAAGAGTAATTATGATAAAATAATCTCTCTGTCGTTCTGCAAGTTCAATATCTTTTTGAAGAATTTCATTTTCCTTTTCTGTTTTTTCTGCTTTATATATTGATTCCATTGTTTTTACAATCGAGATATTCCTCTGATTAAATAATGAATCCTGTAAAGCATTATATCTCTGACTGTAATAAAATGCATTTTTATAATCATTAATTATTTCACTGAATTTAATCCATTGCTTGTAACTTTCAAGAATTATGTAAGCTGCTTTTAAATTCTTAGCTGATTGCTTTGCACGATTTAAAAATTCTTTTGCTTCATTAATTTTGTTTAATTCTGCATAAATAATTGCAAGCCGATTCAAATTGTTTACCAGACCTTCAACATAATTTAGTTCTTGAGAAAGATTAAGTGCTTGTGTATGGAAATAAAGAGCTTTGTTATAATCATTTTTTAATTTGTAAATGTTCCCGATTCCACTCCATACAGATGCTAATCCTCTTTTGTCTTTTAATTTCTTGTATTTTGATTCAGCAAGTTGATAATAGTTCATGGCATTCTTTAAGTCATGTTTAGCAGAATAAACTTCTGCAATGAGTGTTAGTGTGAGGGCTATTCCAGATTCATCTTTAATTTCTTCTCTAATTTTTAATGTATTCATTAAATATTCTAATGCACTATCGTTATCTCCCTGATTTTTATATATCAATCCAATATTAATTGAACAAAAAGCAATTCCTTCTTTATGATTAAACTTTTCAAAAATTTTTATTGCTTTCAAAATATATTCTAATGCAAGTGGATTATTGCCTTGAAGTCGATAAATCCCACCAATATTGTTATAAGAATATGCTATTTGAATTGAATCCTTTGATTCAATTGCAAGATTTAATGCATCATTGTAGAGATATAAAGCTTTTTCGTGTTCTCCCAGATTGCGATAAACTACTCCAAGAAGATTAAGGGCTTCTGACTGCAAATTTTTATTTCCAATTTTTTTTGCTTTTTGAATTGCTTTATCGCCGCATTGAATTGCAAACTTTGGATTGCTGTTTCTATTCTGCCAGCAATTTTTGATAAGAATTCTTATTTGAGTTGTTTCCGGTAAATTAGAATTTGCTTTGAGCAGACTATCAAAATTTATCTGACCATTCAGCAAAGGAATATTTAACAATAAAAGAAATATAAAACTCATCAAAAAAAGCCCTCTCTCAATTTCTAAAAAATTTCTATGCAAAGATACAAATAATGAAGTTATAATAAACTAAATTTTTCTTTAATTAAGTCCCATGCTTGTTGAACGTGACGTTCTTCTTGTCGAATTCCTGAAACAACAAGTCGTAATGTAAATTTATTATTCAACTTTGTGTGAGTCAGAAATAATTTTCCAGTAGAATTTATTTCATTCATAAGTTCTTCATTCAAGTAATTAATTGAATCTTCATTCATGCCATTTTTAACTGCTCTAAAACAGACTGTGCTGAAAGGAACGGGTGCAAGTCTTTCAAAATTGGGATGTTCATCAATCCAGCCGGCAAATAATTTTGCAAGACGAATATGTTCTCGAATTCTTTCTCTTAAACCTTCAACTCCAAAATATCGAATGACAAACCAGAGTTTTAATGCACGAAATCTTCTACCGAGTTGAATTCCATAATCCATTAGATTATCAACTAAAGAATCTTCTCCAGTTTTAAGATATTCAGGCACAAGTGAAAATGCTCTTTTCAAAATTTCGGGTTTGCGTGTATAAAATACACTCAAATCAATTGGAACGAAAAGCCATTTATGAGGATTTGTTACAATTGAATCTGCTTTTTCAATTCCTTTAAAATAATTTTTTAGTTCAGGAAGCATTGCAGCTGAACCTGCATAAGCAGCATCAACATGAAGCCATAAATTATATTTTTCACAAATTTCAGCTATTTCATCAACAGGGTCTACACTTGTTGTTGAAGTAGTTCCAACAGTAGCAACTACACAAAAAGGAATTATTCCATTTTTCAAATCATTTTTGATTGCAGCTTCAAGTTCCGATGGAATCATTCTAAATTCTGAATCTGCAGAAATTTTTCTAACTCCTTCCAAACCAATTCCCAGTGTAACAGCAGCTTTTTCAATTGATGAATGAGCTTGTTCAGAACAATAAAGCCGCAGTTTTGGTAAATCAAATAAGCCTTTGTTTCTAATGTTCAGATTAAGATTTTCACGTGCTGCAGCAATCCCATGAAGTGAACTGACTGATGCTGTATCATAAATAATTCCCTTAAATTCAGCCGGGATATTGAGCATTTTTTTATACCAGTTTAAAACAACTTCTTCAAGTTCTGTTAATGCTGGAGAAGATTTCCATACCATTCCATTTGAATTGAGTGTTGAACTAACTATATCGGCAAGAATTCCAGGTCCGCTTGCTGTTGAAGCAAAGTAAGCCATAAAGTTTGGATGCTGCCAGTGTGTAACTCCAGGTAAAATTATTTCATTAATATCGTTAATAATTCTTTCAAAATTTTCTCCTTCAAATGGAGGTTCATCAGGGAGTTTCGATTTAATATCACCTGGTTTGATATTTGGCAGAACAGGATATTCTTCAATATTATTCAGATAATCAGCTGCCCAATCAATTAAACTATATCCTGCATTTTTAAATTCATCTGCCGGCATATCGCATAAATTTTTCTCTTTCATTTTAATACTCAATTTTTGATAACCAATTAGAAATTATTCTTGCAAGTTGAATTCGTTTATCCAGAAATGAATGCCCACACTCAAGAATATATTCTTCAAAATTTTCGGGATTCATCAAACTAAGTGATGTAACCAATGGCAGATGATGAATTTCAAGCGGAGCAGTTGTATCATACTGGGCACCAATGAGCAAAAGATTTTTTAATGATAACTTGCTTACATAATTCAACAAATTCCATTCATTTTTATTTGCAATAAGTTCATCTAATAAATTTTCTGCGCTTGTATTTTTAACAAAAAAAATTGCTCCTTTAATTTTTTCAACACCTTGCTGATAAATTTCCTTGTTCAATTCCAGAATTTCACCAAAAGCACCAGAATTAAAGCCTGCAATTGACACAACATTTTTAATTTCATCATGAAAAGCTGAATAATACAGAGCAGCAAATCCACCCATGCTGTATCCAATCAAAATTATTTTATTGCTGTCAACTCTGAATTTCTCTTTTGATTCATTTGTCTTTATAAATTTTATTGCTGCATCAAGGTCTTCGATTAAATTTTTCCATGAGAAATTGCCCCCGCTTCCCCAACATCCTCTATAGTGAAAAATCAGAACATTAAATCCTTGTCTTCTAAAAACATGTGCTAAATCCAAATTTGTCTCGTTGCCAGGAAAGCCATGCAATAAAATTATTATGGGATGCAATCCTTCATTTGAAGCAAGAAGCATTGTTCCTAAAACTTTATCCCCATTACTTTCAAAAACCACAGGCACCATTGACGATGGAAATTCTCTATTGACATAAATTGGGTCATTTGTTACCGGGTCAAATGAATTCATATTGTTCTTTTTTTATTGTTGTATAAAAATAAACATAAATAAGGTTTATAAAAAATTGACTTATCTGAATCCGTTATTTATGAAGTAAATTTCAAAAACCTTATTCTTATTTTAAGAATTTATTCATAATTGAATTCAAATAATGTTTTAATTAGAATCT
>NZ_BAAJAO010000037.1:0-11213 GCF_057554405.1 Rosettibacter sp. KY25
TATGAAGTAATAATTAGATTCTTCAGTTGACGAAGAATCTCTATAAATGTTGTTGCAAAACACTCTTAATTTATTTTTATTTCTCGCAAAGCCGCAATGTTTTCTCTGCGGTTTTATTCTTTGCATGAAATTTTTTTAATATCACACAGGAATTAGTTAAATCACAAATGAATTGAGATTGAAAATAAAAATATTCACAAGGCGAGACTAAATTCTTTTGCTCAACACTTCAGCTTCATATTTCTGGATTTCTTTAATATAATCTTCACCAATTGGCACATCATTTATCATGCAGTAATAATCATAAACTGCTCCAAATGGTTTTGTCTTCATAATTTCTAGATATGCCAGGCGTTCAAAATTTTTCCCATTTTCTTCTAACTCTTTTAACATCTTTGTAGGTTCTAACATTGCATATAAAAATGCAAGTTGAGTTGCTCTTGTTCCAATTACATAAGCACCAATTCGATTAATAGAACCATCAAAAAAGTCGAGTCCAATATTTACGCGGTTCAATGCATTAGCACGAACTATTTCCTGAGCAATTAGTTGAATTTCATCATTAAAAATTACTACATGGTCACTATCCCATCGGACTCCACGACTGATATGCAATAACAATTCATCAACAAAAAGAAGAAGTGATGAAATTTTATCACCAATCTGTTCAGTAGGATGAAAATGACCGCAGTCAATGCAAATCATTTTATTATTTTTTACTGCATATCCCATGTAGAATTCATGTGAACCAACAACCATAGATTCTGAACCAATTCCAAATAATTTACTTTCGAGTGAATCTTTCAAATAATTTTTTGGATAATCGATTTTAAAAATTTCATCGAGAGATTCTTTCAACAAAGCTCTATGAGTATAACGGTCAACAGGAATATCTTTTGAACCATCAGGAATCCAAATGTTATTGATACATGGTGTTCCTAATTGTTTCCCAATTTCAGCAGCAATTTCTCTTGTTCTTTTTACATGCTCAATCCAGAATTTGCGATGTTCTTCATTCTTACATGCAAGTGTAAAGCCATCATCAGCATACGGATGTGAGAAACAAGTTGGATTAAAATCAATTCCAATATTTAATTTCTTTGCCCAATCAATCCAGCTTTGAAAGTGTTTAACTTCAATCTGGTCGCGGTCAACTTTTTCACCCTGAAAATCTCCATAAATTGCATGAAGATTAAGTCGTTGTTTTCCGGGCAGAAGACTCATAACTTTTTCCAAATCAGCACGAAGTTGTTCTAAAGTTCTTGCTTTTCCCGGATAATTTCCTGTTACCTGAATTCCACCTCCATTTAATTCAGAATCAGGAGTTTCAAATCCACCAACATCATCTGCCTGCCAGCAATGTAAACTAATTTTTATATCATCAAGCTTTTTCAAAACTTCATCTGTATCAATGCCAAGTTCAGCATAAAGTTCTTTTGCTTTCAGATATAATTGTTCAATTGATTTTTCGTTTTTCATCTGTACCTCCAAAATTTAGTAGAATTATAATTTGATTACGAAAGTAGAAAGAATTAAGAGAACAAGACCAAGCACTAAAGTTGTAATTGTTTTTGTTCCAGCACCTTTCCATTCTTTCAAGAAAATTCCCCAGACATTACTAAAAAGAATATTCAAAGCCATTAAAATGCTCCAGCCAAACACAAACATTTCTGAAGGAAGTTTACTTTGTCCCATTCCAAAGAAAAAGAATTGCAAATACCAGAGTGTTCCGCCCAACAAACAAAAGAGCAAGTTATTAACTAAAACTTTTTTATCAACTGAATAATAATCACTAAAAGTTTTGTTCTTAAAATTCAGATACATGCAGTAGATAAAGTTTGTTATAAATCCTCCAAACATTACAAGAATGTAAGCAGGATTAACAACAAAAAGTGGATCAGTATTATATTCAGCAGCAACTTTTTGAATTGCATAACCAGCATCGATTACACCTGGAATTCCATTAATACCATAATTAAAACAAGCGCTCATCAATCCTGATAGGACAGCAATTAATAAACCTTTTTTCAATGCAAAATCTTTAATAGCTTTTTTTCTGTCTTCTTCAGGCATGTTACGCGACCTAAGTACACCAGCATATCCAACTATTGCAATACCAACAACACAGATTGAAACACCAATAAGAATTAATCTTCCTTCGTGAGTTAAAAATAAATTTCTGCCAGAAACAAAAGGTGGAATAAGAGTTCCAAGAGCTGCTGTAAAACCAAGAGCAACTGACTGTCCAAGTCCAACTCCAAGATATCGCATGCTCAAGCCAAAAGTTAGACCTCCTACACCCCAGAGAGCCCCAAAAATAATTGCACCCCAAATTGCAGTTGTTGGAGAATTAGATAAAACTTCTCCTAAATTTGGAACTGTGAAGTATGCGAATACCCAAGGTGCAATAATCCATGAAATAACTCCTTGAACAATCCAATAGGATTCCCAAGCCCATTCTTTTATTTTTTTAATGGGCACGTAAAAACTAGCAGCACACATACTGCCAATTGCAATTAAAATAATACTCATTATTGGGTCCATAATATTTTCCTTATTTTATTAATCCATATGAAAGACCATTTCCAAGGGAATAGAAACAGGAGAATAATCTGGATTAGTTTCCATAATATCAGCCATATACTTCCACCATTTTTGAACAATTGGATTTTGACCTAAATCTTGAGAAGATGAATCACCTACTAATTTTTGGACTGCAAATAATGTATTGGTTTCTTCATCTAAAAATATTGAATAATCTCTCACTCCGCTTTGGGTTAGTAATTCTTTTAACTCGGGCCAAATTTGGTCGTGTCTTTTTTTGTATTCTTCTTTGCAATTAGGTTTTAATTTCATTTTAAATGCAATCTTTTTCATATGCAGCTCCATAAATTTGTTAAATGAATTTTTATATGACTTTACAGATGTTCCAATCTCTATCAAATTTTTGTATCCCTTGGTTTTACTAAATATTAAACCGCAGTGAATGCAGAGAAGTGCAAAGTTTTATAGGAGAATGTGGTGAATAAAATATTCCATTGTTTTTCAAAGTAAAAGTGTCTTTTCGCATCATGATTTTATCGAGACGAAGCAATCTAAAAAATTTTAGTTTCTCGCAAAGTCGCAAAGTCGCAATTTATTCTTTGTGGCTTTTATTCTTCGCGTTAAATTATTTTTTGATTCTTCTGTTTTGGCTCATTCGTTTGGTTCATTCTTGAGAATAATAGATTAAGCAATCACGTCTTTCAGAGCGAAGCGAATAATCTCATAAAAATTATGAAGTAATAATTAGATTCTTCAGTCACCCCGCCTTTGGCGGGGTTCCTTCAGAATGACATTTTATGCTTTGTATCATTTTTGAATCCGCAAAGGAGGATGAAAAATCTCTAGAAATATCTTTGCTAACTCTATGTGCTCTGCGGTTTCAATAATAAACCGCAGTGAACGCCAAGAAGACACAAAGGATTTTTAAGCAGTGATTAAAAATTTTATTTCCCAGAAATCTTCAATAATCTTTCTATCACTAAAATAATTCACTTAAACATACTTTTACTTGCAATATTCTTTAATTAATCAATTCAAAAAAATTCTAACTACATGTAAATATGTAATTACTCTAAAGCGAAGATTATTTTATTCGCTTCACAATCTTATTTACTTTTGATTCAATAATTTCTTCAATTTAATTATTTCAATACCTGCATCGATAACAGCACCGAGGCCATGTTTTTCATTTAATCTTGCAGGACGTTCATAGTAGAAAACCAGATTATCTTCAATGCCAGTCCCAACACAAATATCTTTAACCTGTCCATCAAGTTGTATTTTATATTCTTTCAAACCTTCCCAGCCTTTGAGGGCAATTGAAGCATAACGTTTATCAATCCATCCTTGATTTACTGCACGGGCAATACAATAAACAAACATAGCAGAGCATGATGATTCAAGATAAGAATCATTTTTATCAAGTAATTGATGCCATAAACCTTCTTTGCTTTGATATTTTGCAATCCCAAGAATTTGTCTTTCAAGGTCTTTAATTATATCTTCTCTCCCAGGATAATTTTCTGGCAAAAAATTTAATAGATGAACTTTTGCCATCATTACCCAGCCATTGCATCTGCCCCAGTGTGCTACTCCATTTCTTTTTAAATCAGTATAATAACAATGCCAGTATAATTCTTTTTCATTATCCCAGAGATACTTAGAAAAATTTTTAACTTGAGTTATTGCATCATCCCAATATTTTTTATCGCCGGAAAATTTTCCCATTCTTGCAAGGAAAGGAACACTCATATACAAATCATCAGCCCACAAAGTCATTTTGTAAGGAAAAGTTCGAACCAATGTCCCATCTTCAATTCGTTCTTGTCCTTTAGTGATATGTTTTGCAGTATTTTCAATGTATTGTTTATAATCATCACGTTTAACAAATTCATAAACATCAATCATGCTTGCACCCATAGCACCGCAGTCATCCAATTCACGCATTGTCCAGAGCTGTCCAAATGGGAAATTGTAATGTGGTCCATCCTTTTCTTTATTATATCTTACCTGGAAATATTTATAGTTATCCATACCAAAAGCTACGTGAGAAGCAGCATAGTCAGCATATTTTTTATCACCTGTAAATTTAGATAAATTGATTAATGCCATATTCAATACACCATTAGTATAATGCCATTCACCAAATGAATTTAAGAATCTTAATTTTGCTCCTTCAGGGACATTCTTTGTTGATTTAAAAATTTCTCCTGTATTGACATCTTTAAAACCTAATTCTCCATGTTCAAGAATATAATCAGCGACTCTTCTTACAACAATTTCATCAACATCATTTTGTGCAAAAGAAATATTGGTTATAAAACAAATTAATAAAAAGATTACAATGCGTTTCACGGTTAGTCCTCCTTTTTATTTTGATTTGTTGTAATTTCTTTTCAACCATTTATCTGGAATTGGAATGATGCAAAGATTCATAGATTTTCCATCTTCAGAGAGCATTGCAGATTGAATTAGAATTTTTGTACCATCAGGGCTAAAAGATGGATGTGGGTGGTCCTGTGCAGTAGTTTTATGTCCAGCAGAAAGTAAAATCATTTCATGTGAATGTCGGTCAATCAAATAAATTTCACGAGCGAAATCATCTCCTGCTAAAAATCTGCCGTCGGATGAACCAGCAACATGCCAAAAGCCGCTACCGTAAGGTATTTGTCCTGCTATAGTCATTTCTCTTGTTTTAATATTTACAACTGCAAGACCAGTAGGTTTTTCTCTTGTGCCGCAGTTTCCCCATTCAATTTCCTGTCCCAAATTTTCTTCACTTTGTTTTATTTCTGTAGAAACATTTTCGGTAGTGCCAGGAATTTTACGATGTCCCATTAATGCAAAAGCAACTTCATCAGGTGTAATTACAACTTCATGAGTTACCCATTCATAAGGAGCTTCTGGATAAAGTGGTCGTAAGCCAGAACCATCAGAATTTACAATCCAAGTTCGTTGAGGAGATTTGCCTCCTGTTTCCCAGCAAAAAACAATTTGGCCAGGAACCCATGGATTACTCTGAATATGTCCAACTTGAAAAGGAACTGAAACAACATATTTTAGTTCACCAGTTTTGATATTCATTCCAGCAATCCCGCCAGGTCCTGCACCCATATTGCGTGGTCCATAATTCTCTTCAATTTTAGTTCCTTCCGGCAAATGTTTCTTAGCTATATAGCGACCAACACGAAACCAAACCCATTCTTCATCAGCATCTAATGCCAAATCACCACTTGCTTCATATTCTTTCGGAATAAATCCGCAAACTCTTTGATAATAAGATTTATCTTTCAAATGACCTGATTTAATGTCATTAAATAATTCATCTAATTTTACTTCAACAATTTCCTGGTTCCCATTCGTATCAGCAGAATTTCTCATGCAATATAATCTCATTGATTTTCTTGCAACAAGTGGAGAGCCTAAATATCCTCCTTCTGTAACCTGAACAATTTCACCAGATTTCTCATTTACTGCCATAACTTCACCTCTTACTCGTCGTGACCTAAAAATAATCCATTGTCCATCAGATGTCCATTGATTGTGTGTAGGATAAATTTTCGAATCACCAAAAGGTTTACTTGTTAGAAAAATTAATTTTACACCAGTAGTTGGATCTGTTACAATTTTTTTCTCTGAAGGAAAACTGGTACCAATTTGAGCTTTTATAATAGTAGATATCGATAAAAATATTATCACTGCAATTAACGATTTAATGCTTGTTATTTTCATTTCTAATTCTCAATTAGTTTATGATGTATTGAAAAAATAGCAAATGAATTTTCACATTTTTTAATTATCTCAATCATAATTATTTGTAGAGGCTGACTAATCAATTTAATCTGAGAAATTTGCGTCTTTTATTCTTTGCGGCTTTACGTGAAATAATTTAACCACAAAGTCACTAAGGATTTCACAAAGTTACACGAAGGATAAAATCTTTGTGTTCCTTTGTGTTGAACTTTGCGTCCTTTGTGGTAAAACAATATCATCCCGCAAAACGGGATTCTCACTGCGCCTTCGCGGCTTAGCGTGAAATTTTTTTGTTTCTCGCAAAGTCGCCAAGCCGCAATGATTTCTCTGCGGTTATTCTTTGCGAATCTTTGTGCTCTTAGCGGTTTCAATATTTTTTTAACACAGATTTACGAGATTATCTCTGTTATTTAAATTTTTCAGGGTGTGACTAAAAAGTAATTTTCAATTATCTAATCTGTGAAAATCCGTAAAAATCTTAGTTGACTGTGTTCTATTATCTAAAAAATCTTACTTTTAGTAAGCCCCTTAAGAATGACAGAAAAAACTTCATGTCTTTCTGAGCGAAGCGAAGAATCTCATATAAAATTATGAAGTAATAATTAGATTCTTCAGTCACCCCGCCTTTGGCGGGGTTCCTTCAGAATGACATTTACACTTTGTATCATTTTTGAATCCGCAAAGGCGGATGAAAAATCTCTAAAATATCTTTGCAAACTTTGAGTGCACAGCGTTTAAGTTATAAATCTTATTTCAAACGATACACTTTAAAATTATCAATCTCTTGATGTGACTTTACAGTTCTGAATCCAAAATAGCCTTCGGTTAAAGGTTCTTCATCTTTAAACGAAAAATATTCTTCGCCATCAACATAAAGTTTTGTAGTGCCATTATAAACCACAATTTGAATCAAATAATTTTTATTTGGCTTGAGTAAATGTTTTTCATCTTGAAAATCGAACAAAAGTGTACGTTCTCCATTACCCTGATATTTTCGAAAACGAGTAGTTGTATTACTATTTCCCCCAATTCCAGCATAATAAAGTCGAAGTGAATCATAATCAGCCAATGTTCCATCTCTTGTAAATAAATTTTCTCTTCGTGGATCTTCTGCCATCCAGAATTGATTGAGGTCAGATAACCTATCATTATAACCATTGTCTACTATAACTTTTCGATTGTATTCAATCAAAATATTTCCAGATAATTTTTTATTGAACCAAACTGTTGTTCCATGTTCAACATCAATAATTAATTTCCCATCTTTTACTTCAACTTTAGAGTGTGGAGAAATTTTTGTTTCAACAATCCAGTTACTCAAGTCATTATCAAAATTATCTTCATAAAGTAATTCACTTTTTTCATATTGATTAATTGAATTTCTTTCCTGCAATTTATTATCCAATAAAGGAAAATTTTCTGGAATTTCATCACCAATTAAATCAAGTAGTTCAATAGCATTTAAGCACCATTGAGCAGTGTTGTTTGTTGATGCCCATTTAACTTCGTAGATTGGTTGTAAACTTTGAATAGCATCATATTTTTCCATTTCAAAATTTGTTTGAAAACGTCTTGAACCGAAATTAAAAAATTCTTTCCACGCTCTTTCAGCATAAGATTTATCACCTGTAACTTTAGCATAATAAGCTGGCAGACGAGCATACCATGAACCTGGAGTTCCTAATTCTACAGCTTTGCCAAATTCTTTTTCAATTTCTTCTTTTGGTGCTGCATAAAGTTTACAAAACTGCAGCCAGAGTTTATTCCATTTTTCATCTTTTAGAAGATTGCTTAATTCAAAAGCTACTTCGGGTCCTCCCATTAAAACAGATAAATGAGCAGAACCAATATCATTATCATTCAGTCGATATAATTTATAAGTCTTCGGGTCATAACCAAATGCAGCATCTTTACCAGAGAAAAATCCATAAGGCATTTCATATAAGGAATTCACACCAATCATAATTCGTTCTCGATATTTTGTATCACCTGTGCGTTCCCATTCAGTCATCCAGTTGCCAACTAATGCCAGCCAGTCGGGACCAACACGTGCATGAGTAGGATATTGACTTTTTTCCAAAATTAAACGAAGCGGGTCGTACTTACCAATTGCTTCGTTTGCTGCATCAACAACTTCATGCATTAAATCACCGGTTCTTTCATCCGTAGTTAAGTAATAATAGAAACGTTTAAGAGCTGCCTGAGATATACGAACTTCTTTGGCACCGCAGCCCCAGTGAATCACATTATGACGTGAACCTAAACCTTTGAAAGGTCCAAGATGATATACGTCAACTTCACCAGTATGACGAGTCATTGCTTCTGCCATACGAAAAATGTCTTCTCGTCCCGAGCGCAAATAACTATACCACAACCACAAATTTGGCATTAGTTCAGTATTGTCCCATGCATAACCACCTATATCATATCTCCATGTATGTCTTTGAAAATCGTAGCTGTGCATTACATCACCATAATTCCAGAATCCATACCAATGCCGTTGTTCCACTTCTAATTTATAATACTCAAAAGCTTTATCGAGTTGTTCTTCTAACCAGCGTTTAGTATTTGTACTTCTATCAGGTAAACTCCAAACTCCAAATACTTTAATGCTATGAATATATTCTGGAGATGCAGTAAGTAAAGGAGGATTATTTCCAATTTGCACAATTTTATGTAATGTTTCATAAGAAGGAACATTTGATGAAGCATACAATAAAATTTCAGAAGTTCGTCCAACTCCAGTTGCAATACTAAAGCCTGGTTGAACATCTTCATAACTTGCAGTTAAATCGTGTCCATAAGCAAGTGTATCGTAATGTCTCATATCCATTGCTTCTGCATCTGGGGACCACAACCAAATTTTTAATTGTGATGTATCTTTTTTAACATTACTAATTTCTAATGCTGAAGGGAATGACTGCCAAAAATTTCTCAAGCATGCTGTAAGTCCCCCTGAAACATCTCCAACAAAAGCCAGACCTGTTGAACGATGTCCATATCCAGCATCAATCCATGCACTTTTATTATTAGTTCTTTTCAAAATTCGGAAACCATCTGCATTTAATTGCACCAATTTAAAATCATTCCACGAAGCCCAATTTTTAATTAATTGTTGTTGTCTTTCAGAAAATATTTCTAATTCTGGAATGCGTTCGCCTGTAAGTTGTTTTGAATAGAGTTCTTCATTTCTATCGAGTGGGAATCTTCCGGTTAATGGCTGACATGGTTCATCCCACAATCTTCCATCATCGCCAGTAAAACGAATATGCCTGTTATAAAATTGTTCATCCAGTGGAACATCAAAAACTAATCCCAATCCACGAATAAAATCTGCTTCTTGATTGCCATCATAAATAATTGTATGAACAATTCGAATTGATTGTAATCCAGCATAAAAATAGAGACGCACAATAAATGGCAGCCAGCTTCTTTTACTTAATTCTGAATAATGTTGTCCTTCAATTTTAATAACTGCTCTTACAGGACCATTTTGTTCAATTGTTACATTTTCAACTTTGCCTAAAAATTTCTCACGATATGGTTGATTCTCTGTTTCTGTATCTGGACCATTCTGCAAAATACAAGTTAATTTCCCTGCTGTTGATATATATTTCCCATCTAATTTTATAAATCGAATAATTTGATTTCCTTGCTTTGGAATATCACATTGTAAAACTCCAGTATTAACAAAAACATCTTCACTATTCTCAATGACTTCAATTTTTTTGTTGTAATTAAAATTTTCTTTTTTGACTATCTCTAATTGAAAAATTGAATCTGCATCAGAATCAATAACTGTACTTAAGCCAACCCACTTTAATGAACCATCGGGCCAGTAAGCTAAAGTCCATGATTGCAATGGCAGCAGCTTACCTTTCGAATTCTTTAATTGAAATTTTGTTGACTTCTTAAATTTACTTTCAGGTAAAGGGACACCCCAACTAACTCCAGTTGGAAGTGAAGGTGGATTTTTTCCAAGCCAGGATAATTTAATAGTTTGAGTATTTTGAGCATAAATCAAATTTTGCAATGATATAAAAATTATTAGACAACAACGTAAAAAGTTTATTGCAAGATATTTAATAAAGTCTTTACTATAGACTGTTTGAGTAGAATGATGCACGGAAGAAAATCTCATTAATAATTGTTCATTGAACAAGTTATAAATTTTTAGAAATATAGCTTTGCTCAATATGACAAATTCTTTCATTCTGCAATAAATTCTTAAAATACTGTTCCCATTAATTATACTATAATGCGAATTAAAAAAATTTTTCCTCATCATGTTATTACCCTTTTATCAAGGAAGATAAGATTGGATTAAAATACTTTCTTAATTTTGAAAGGAAGTGATATAAAACTATTTTACCTTTGGTCTTAAATCATCTGTGCTTTGTTTTGTATAAAAATTAATTGCAGGAGGTCTTTCTTTCTTTTCAAAAAGTTCTTCGATAATAGAATAATCTACTTTGTACTTTGGATTGAATTTGTCCGATAACATGTATTTTGTCAAACTATATAATAATTGTCTTGCTGCAGGTCGCTCTTCCAAATTATTTTGAAGATCAGCACTGCAGACCATAATTTTACCATTTTCAACCTGTGCTTCGAACAATACAGCTAATCTTCGATTCAAAAACCAGGTATCAATTGGTTGTATCAGCGGCTTAAATCCTGGAGGAAATAATTCAAGGTTCATTACCTGTTGACGATTTAGAATTTCCCACCATTGTAAATTACTGTGAAATTCTGTAGGAAATTCTTCAAAAGCTGGATGATTTGGATTGCACAATATTCCTAATGTATGAGGCGGTCTCATCTTAAACCATGATGTATTCCAGAATACTGGTCTTAAATATTGAACCACATCTTTACCATTTTCTACAATACCTGCTGCATGTAAAAAAACTTTT
>NZ_BAAJAO010000038.1:0-10869 GCF_057554405.1 Rosettibacter sp. KY25
CAAAAATTAATGAAGATGCAGAAATATCTATTCTTACTTTTGATGATAAAGAAGGAAAAGAAACTTACTGGCATTCAACTTCACATTTAATGGCTCATGCCGTTCAATCTCTTTTCCCAGAAGCTAAGTTTGGTGTTGGTCCTGCTATAGATGCAGGATTTTATTATGACATTGATATTAATACTACATTAACTGATGATGACCTTTTAAAGATTGAAAATAAAATGCTCGAAATTGCTAAACAAAAAAATCCATTCAAAAGAACTGAACTTAGCAAAGAAGAAGCAATCAAATTTTTTGAAAAGAAAGGAGATAATTATAAACTTGAAATTCTGAGTGAACTTGATGATACAAAAGAAGTAATTAGTATTTATGAGGAAGGTGATTTTACAGATTTGTGTACTGGTCCTCATGTTCCAGATACAGGAAAAATTAAATACATAAAATTACTAAGTGTTTCAGGTTCTTATTGGAGAGGCAACGAAAAAAATAAACAGCTCCAAAGAATTTATGGTATTTCTTTCCCAAAGAAAAAAATGCTTGATGATTATTTGTTATTTCTGGAAGAAGCAAAGAAAAGAGATCATAGGAAACTCGGTAAGCAGCTTGATTTATTTAGTATTCATGAAGAAGCTGGAGCTGGTTTAATTTACTGGCATCCTCGCGGTGCACGCATTAGAAATACAATCGAAACTTTCTGGCGAGCTCAACATATTAAAAATGGTTATGAACTTCTTTATTCACCTCACATGGGAAAGAGCTGGCTTTGGGAAACGAGTGGACATCTTTCATTCTATAAAGAAAATATGTATGCACCGATGAGCATTGATGATCAGGATTATTATATAAAACCAATGAACTGCCCATTTCATATTATGATTTATAAATCAAAACTTCGTTCTTATCGAGAACTTCCATTAAGATGGGCAGAATTAGGAACAGTTTATCGTTATGAAAAAAGTGGTGTGCTTCATGGACTTTTGCGTGTGCGTGGATTTACTCAAGATGATGCTCACATCTTTTGTACTCAAGAACAAATTGAAGATGAAATTATCGAAGTAGTTCGTTTCTCTATTTTTATGCTTAGGTCTTTTGGTTTCGAAGATTTGAAATTTTATATTGCAACAAAACCTGAAGATGCTATCGGTGAAGATGCAATTTGGGAAAAAGCAATTAATTCTCTTAAACATGCTTTGGAAAGAGAAAATTTGAGTTATGAAATTGATGAAGGCGGCGGCGCATTTTATGGTCCTAAGATTGATATTAAAATTAAAGATGCTCTTAATCGTGAATGGCAGTTAAGCACTGTTCAATTTGATTTTAATTTGCCTGAACGATTTGATATGAAATATATTGGAGAAGATGGAAAAGAACATCGTCCATTTATGGTTCATCGTGCACTGCTTGGTTCTATAGAAAGATTTATGGGAATTTTAATTGAGCATTATGCTGGTGCATTTCCAACATGGCTTGCACCAATTCAAGTTGCAGTTGTGCCAGTTTCACAAAATTATCTTGATTATGCAAAAGAGGTCTACAAACAATTGAAAGAATTAGATATTTTTGCAGAACTAGATGAAAGAAATGAGAAGATTGGATATAAAATAAGAGATTGGGAAACTCAAAAAGTTCCTTATATGTTAATTGTAGGTGAGAAAGAAAAAACTTCAGGAACAGTTTCTGTGCGTCAACATAAAGTTGGAGATAAAGGAAGTTATTCATTAAAAGATTTTATTGATTTAATTCAATTAGAAATAAAAAACAGAATTAATCACAATTAAAGAGGTAATTTATTACACAAGTAAAACACCGTGTAAATCAGGAAATTAAATCTCCAGAAGTAAGATTAATCGGAGCTAACGGAGAACAAATAGGAATAGTATCAATTCAAATAGCATTACAAAAAGCAGAAGAAGCGGGAATGGATTTGGTTGAAATAGCACCGCAGGCAAATCCTCCTGTGTGCAAAATTATTGATTATGGAAAATTTGTTTATGAACAACAGAAGAGAGAAAAACTTCAAAAGAAAAAACAGCAGGTAAGTGTTCTTAAAGAAATTAGATTGCATCCAAATACTGACACACATGATTTTGATTTCAAAGCAAGACATGCAGCAAATTTTATTGAAGATGGAAATAAAGTAAAAGTTTCTGTGATATTTAAGGGAAGAGAATTAGCATATACAGAAATCGGAGAAGAATTATTAAGAAAATTTATTGAAAGATTATCGGACATTGCAAAAGTGGAACAAGAACCAAAGTTTGAAGGCAGAGCGATGCATGCCATATTAGCACCGCAAAAAGGTAAAAAGAAAAAATAGATAGGTGAGATAATGCCAAAAATGAAAAGTAATCGAGGTGCCAAAAAAACTTTTAGAGTTACAGGCACAGGAAAAATCAAAAGAAACAAAGCATACAAATCACATATTCTAACTACTAAATCAAGAAAGAGAAAAAGAAATCTTAGAAAAGCAACACTTGTTTCAAAAGCAGATTTAAAAAGAGTTAAAATAATGCTACAATAAATTGGAGAGGAATCGAAATGCCACGCTCAGTAAATCATGTAGCGTCGAAAAGAAGACGTAAAAAAATACTAAAATTAGCTAAAGGTTATTGGGGAGCTCGTAAGAATGTTCTTACAGTTGCAAAACATCATGTCGAAAAAGGCTTGCTTCATGCATACAGAGATAGAAAGCTTAAAAAGAGAGAATTTCGCTCTTTGTGGATTGTAAGAATTAATGCTGCTGCAAGAGAAAATGGAACTACTTATTCTCGATTAATTGGTGCATTAAATAAAAAAGGAATAAGTATAAATAGAAAAATTCTTGCAAGCTTGGCTGTAGAAAATCCCAAAGCTTTCTCTGATGTAGTAAAATTTGCAATGAATTAACAATTATCCCTCTCGAATTTATATTTTAAAATCGAGAGGGATTTATTTTAAACTCTCGGGGAAAATTATGCTAAATAAAATTTCTGAAACCCGGAAAATTTTTGATGAAGACATTTCAAAAGTTTCTAATCTTCAATCACTCGAAGAACTGCGCATAAAATTTTTAAGCCGCAAGGGTATTATTCCTCAACTTTTTGATTTATTCAAAGAAATATCAAAAGAAGAAAAAAAAATTGTTGGCAAAGAATTAAATGAACTGAAAAATTATGTTCAGCAAAAATATGATGAACTGAAAACAAAACTTGAAGCCGAGGAAAAATCACAAAAAGAATTATCTCTTGATGTTACTCTTCCCGGCAGAATTAAAACTATTGGCAGCAAACATCTCATTACTCAAACTCTTGATGAAATCAAAAATATTTTTAAAGGATTAGGTTTTTCAGTTTATGAAGGTCCAGAACTTGAATCTGATTACAATAATTTTGAAGCATTAAATTTTCCTGCTGACCATCCCGCTCGTGATATGCAAGATACATTTTTTATCAACCAAAATTTTTTATTAAGAACTCATACTTCACCTGTTCAAATTAGATTGATGAAATCGAAGAAACCTCCAATTAGAGCAATAATGCCAGGGAAAGTTTATCGGAACGAAGTAATAAGTGCAAAAAGTTATTGCTTATTTCATCAAGTTGAAGGTTTATATGTTGACCGTGATGTTACATTTGCCGAACTAAAAGGGACGCTGGTTGCATTCTTAAAACAATTTTTTGGTGATGATGTTAAGTACAGATTTCGTGCAAGCTTTTTCCCATTCACAGAACCGAGTGCAGAAATGGATGTATGGTGGCAACCAAAAGGAAAAGAAGGCAGATGGCTTGAAGTGCTTGGTTGCGGTATGGTTGACCCAAATGTTTTAATTAATGTTGGAATTGACCCTGAAGAATATGTTGGTTATGCTTTTGGAATGGGGATTGAAAGAACAGCAATGCGCAAATATGGTATCGATGATATCAGAATTTTATTTGACAGCGATATTCGTTTCTTGAGGCAATTTTAAAAGGTGATGTTATGAAAATTTCTCTTAACTGGCTTAATGATTATATCGATTTGAAAGATATTCCATTAAATGATATAGTTGAAAAATTAAGTCTTGCAGGATTAGAAGTAGAAGAAGTTATTGACCAATCAAAAAATTTTGAAAACATTGTTGTTGGTTATGTAAAAGAAAAAAGAAAACATCCGAATGCAGATAAACTTTCTGTCTGCATTGTAAGCGATGGTTCTCAGGATTATAATGTGATTTGTGGAGCTCCAAATGTAGAAGCAGGTCAAAAAGTTCCTTTTGCAAAAGTTGGGGCTGTAATTCCTTTCAATGGAATGAAATTAGAGAAAGTAAAAATTCGTGGAGAACTTTCTCAAGGTATGATATGTTCAGAAAAAGAACTTGGTTTGAGCGATAATCATGAAGGAATTATGGTTTTAGATTCTGAATTGAAAGAAGGAACATCATTTGCCGATGCAATTGGATTAAACGATATTATTCTTGATATTGCAATTACTCCTAATCGTGCAGATGCATTAAGTCATATTGGAATTGCAAGAGATTTATCTGCAATATTTGACAGACCGTTGAAAATTCCTTCTGTAGAAATTCAAGAATCAAATTTCAAATCTGAAGATATTGCTTCTGTTGAAATTATTGATGAAGTCAATTGTCCTCGTTATGTGGGCAAAGTTGTTTTAAATGTTCAAATCAAAGAATCTCCTGAATGGCTTAAACGAAGATTAAAAAGCGTAGGTTTAAGACCAATCAACAATGTTGTTGATGTTACAAATTATGTTTTGTATGAAGTTGGTCAACCTTTGCATGCATTTGATTTGGATAATTTGAGCGGTAAAAAAATTATTGTTCGTTCTGCATCAGAAGGTGAAAAATTTATTACACTCGATTCAAAAGAAAGAGAATTAACATCTAAAGATTTAATGATATGCGATGCAGAAAAACCTGTTGCAATTGCCGGAGTAATGGGCGGCGAAAATTCTGAAGTTACATCTTCAACAAAAAATATTTTGATTGAAAGTGCTTTCTTTAATCCATCTTCAATCAGAAGAACTGCAAAGAGATTGGGGCTTCAGACTGATGCATCTTATCGATTTGAAAGAGGAACTGATTATGGAATAACAGTCTGGGCTGCTCGTCGTGCTGCACAATTAATTTTTCAAACAGCTGGCGGTGAAATTGCAAATGGTGAAATTGATGTTTATCCAAATCCTTTCGCTCAAAAATCTGTAGAGCTTCGTTATGATAGAATCCCAAGAATTTTGGGTTATCAAGTTCAGAAAGAAAAAGTGAAAAAAATTTTTATCAATCTTGGTTTTGAAATTAAAAATGAAGATGAAAAGAAATTGTCATTAGCTGTTCCTACTTATCGTCATGATATTGAAAGAGAAATTGATTTGATTGAAGAAGTTGCAAGAATTTATGGTTATGATAAAATTCCAGAAATCGAAAAAATTTCTGTAACGCTTGAAGAGAAAATTGACCAATCAGCTTTCAACGATAATGTTCGAAATATTTTGAACTCACTTGGATTTTATGAAATAGTTACAAATTCACTTTTGAGAGAAGAAATAGCAAAAAAATTTGGCAATCCGATTGGAGTATTAAATCCTCAAAGCATAGAGATGACACATTTGCGTCCATCTTTACTTCCTGGAATGCTGCAAGCAATTCTTAATAATCTTAAAGTGAATGAAAGAAGTCTACAACTTTTTGAAATAGGAAAAATATTTGAAAGAAAACATGATGATGAAATAAAAAGTTTTGATGACTTTTACGAAAAAGAAAGTTTAATAATCGCATTAACTGGAAATGCAGTTGAAACAGAATGGTATGAAAAAGATAGAACTTATGATTTTTATGATTTGAAAGGATATGTTCAATCATTCTTAACAGAGCTGATACCTTCATTAAATTATCAAATAGAAAAGATAATTGATACAAATGAATATGAAGTTGGCATTCAATTAAACTATGGAAATCAAATTATTGGGAAAGGAGGAATAGTTAGAAAAGAATTATTGAAATTGTTCGACATAAGTCAAAATGTATTATCATTCATTTTTGATTTGGATTTGATCAAATCAATAAAGCCTGATAAAAAAGAATTTAAAGAGTTATTAAAATATCCAAAAGTATATCGAGATTTTGCTTTTATACTTGATGAATCAATCGAAGCTGAAAGTGTTATAGAGGTGATTAAAAAATCAAGTTCTAAATTGTTGCATCATATCAAGTTATTTGATATTTTCCAAAGTGAAAGTTTAGGTAAAGGTAAAAAAAGTCTTGCATTCCAGTTAGAGTATTATGATGAAACAAGAACTCTAACTGAGGAAGAAGTTGAAAAAGATTTTTGGAATGCAATTAAAGCAGTTGAAGAAAAATTAAATGGGAAATTAAGAGGCATTTAGTGGCAGAGCTTTCAAAATATGACATGTTTTTAGAAGAACTAAATGCTCTTGAAAAAGAAATTTATTATTTTATTCAAAAAGGTTCTGAGTTGATTGAAGCCAATCAGGCTTTAAGCAACAGAATCAGTCAATTAGAAAAAGAAAATGAAGCATTAAAAAAACGTTTGTCTGAAATTGAATCAAAAATTTCAAGGTCAATGTTCAATGAAGAAAATTTATTTGGAGCAGAAAAGTTTAATACAGAAGAAAGAGAAGCATTAAAGAACAAAATAAGCGAATTGATAGCCAGGATTGACTATCATTTGCGTTCTTAAAATATTGTTTGATGATGGAAGAGATATAAAATGGGCGAAAAAAAGAAGCTTAAAGTAAAAATATTTGATAAAGAATATTCTTTGCTGGTAGAAAATCAGGAAGTTGCAGCTGAATTAGCAGAATATGTGAATAATATTATGGAAGAAACTAAAGAAGAATTACCGGATCAACCAAAAGATACAATTGCAATAATAGCAGCATTAAATATTGCATACGATTTGTTTATGGAAAAAAATAGATTTCGTGAGTTCAGCATACAAGCAACAGATAAAGTAAAAAGAATTAAGCTTCTTTTGAGTGAGTCCAAGTTTATGTCCTCTCCATCATAAAAAGTTTCCGCACTGTCGGCCCAATTTATAAAAGAACTAACAATAAAAAACTATAGGGTTATTGACTCGCGGCGTGTATTACAGGCCTCAACCGTCTTTATGACGGTCTCCCGTTCTAACGGGGGCAGTGGAAGTAAAAAGCGTCGGGCAATTTCCCACATTGTATAAGAAGGGTTCTTTTTATATAAATGGCCGGCAGCTGCGGTATTAATTTTCTTATAATGGAGGATATATGCAGTTGGAAATGTACTTGGTTCTTATTATTACTTCTGTAACTGCTGTAATTTCTTTCTTGCTGGGTTGGTTGGTGAATTCTAAAATCGGCAGGAATAATATAGCTGTTGCGAAAGAAAAAGCTCAGAAAATTATTGAAGAAGCTGAAAAAGAAGCTAAGCATATAAAAAGAGAAAAACTTCTCGAAGTTAAAGATGAATGGCTTAAGAAGAAACAGGAGTTCGATAATGAAGTAAATACAAAACGTCAAAAACTTCAGGCTTATGAAAAACAGCTTGAAACAAGAGAAGATAATCTTGAAAAAAAATACGATGTCGTAGTTCAAAAAGAAAAAACTCTTAAAGAACTCGAAAAGCAACTTCAGCTTCAAAAAGAAGAAATCGAAAGAAAGAATCTCGAGTTAGAAAAATTAATTGAAGAACAAAATATTCGCCTTGAGAAGACTGCAGGTCTAACATCTGAAGAAGCAAAGAAAATGCTGATGGAAAATATGATTAATCAGGCAAAAGCAGATGCTTCTCAGATGATAAAAGAAATACGCGAGCAGGCTAAACTCGAGGCAAAAAAAGAAGCTCAAAAAATTATTGTTCAGGCTATTCAAAGAACTGCTGTTGACCATTCTGTTGAAACAACTGTTTCAGTTGTTCAAATTCAGAATGACGAAATGAAAGGCAGAATAATTGGAAGAGAAGGCAGAAACATTCGCGCCTTCGAAGCAGCAACTGGTGTGGATGTAATTGTAGATGATACACCAGAAGCTGTTATTCTTTCTGCTTTTGACCAGTTTAGAAGAGAAGTTGCTCGAATTGCTCTTGAAAGATTGATTGCCGATGGAAGAATTCATCCAGCAAGAATTGAAGAAGTAGTTGCAAAAGTAGAACAGGAACTCGATGAAGAAATTCAGCGGGAAGGTGAAAATACTCTAATTCAACTTGGTTTACATGGAGTTCATCCAGAACTCGTAAAACATATTGGCAAAATGAAATATCGTTCCAGTTATGGACAGAACCTTTTGCAGCACAGCATTGAAGTTGCATATCTTACAGGAATCATGGCAGCTGAACTTGGTCTTGATGTTAATCTTGCAAAACGCGCTGGCTTGTTGCATGATATTGGAAAGACAATCGACCGTGATGTTGAAGGACCTCATGCTTTGCTTGGATATGAATTAACTAAAAAGTATAATGAACATCCAATTGTTGTAAATGCAGTTGGAAGCCATCATGAAGATATTGAAATGGAACATCCTATTGCTGCACTTGTTCAGGCTGCGGATGCAATTAGCGGTGCTCGTCCGGGTGCAAGAAGAGAACCACTTGAAAGTTATGTAAAACGACTTGAAAATCTTGAAGCACTTGCAAAATCTTTTGAAGGTGTTGCAAAAACTTATGCTATTCAAGCAGGAAGAGAAGTTAGAGTTGTTGTTGAACCTGATAAAGTAGATGATGCACTTGCAGATAGATTGTCTTATGAAATTGCACAAAAGATTCAGGAAGAAATGGAATATCCCGGACAAATAAAAGTAATGGTAATTCGCGAAGTAAGAAAAATAGCTTACGCAAAATAAATTTATAGACTGTGTTTAATCATACTAAAATTTTTCTTAATGATTAAACACAGTCTTTTTTATTTATAAAAAATCACACCGTATAAAATTACAATAACATGATTCACATGGTAGTAGAAAATCTTTGAAAAAGTTTAAGAAAGGTTTTTTTATAAGATTTATTTCATGATAATTTTTATTACGACCTTATTTTAAAGTTTTTTTATTCTAAAAATTTATTAATAAGTTAGACATTAAAATAAAAATTAATAAGTAAGACTTTTGGGAAATTTTTTTCGGGAATATTTTTAATAAAATAATAAATGAATAAAAAAATATTAATAGGAATAACAGGAGGAATTGGAGCAGGAAAAACAATAGTAAGCTCAATTATTGAATCCGAAGGATATTATGTTTTGAAATCTGACCTTACTGCAAAAGAAATAATGCAGAAAGATGTAGAGGTTAAGAAAAATATTATTGAATATTTTGGTAAAGAATCGTATATCAATGGCAAACTTAATACAGAATATCTTGCAGAAAAAATTTTTTCTTCAAAAGAAAATGTAGAAAAGATAAATTCCATTGTTCATCCAAAAACTATTAAAAGAACACTTGAGCTGGCAGAAAAAGAATTTCAGAAATCTAATTATGTCTTTGTTGAATCTGCATTAATATACGAAGCAAAAATTCAGGATTATTTTGATTATATTATTTTAGTTTATTCTGATGAACAAACAAGAATCAAAAGAATAGTAGAACGTGACAAAGTAAGTGAAGAAAAAATTCGAAGAAGAATGGAATTTCAAATTCCAGATGAAAAGAAAAAAGAATGGGCAGACTTTGTTATTGTTAATAATAATGATAAGGATGAATTAAAAAAGAAAGTACTTTTTGTGTTAAGTTTGATTAAGTCGTTATAAGAAAATTTTTATTACATCAATAAATGAAATATAATCCGGATTAATTAATGGAAAAACACACTCGAGTTAACGACATTTTACTCGGACCTCTCGAACGACCAGCCTTGCAATGGTTAGCCCAAAGAATGCCAAAATTTGTTACTCCAGATGTTCTCACATTAATTGGTTTATTAGGTTCTTTCATTACAGGCTTGAGTTATTATTTGACAACTTACGATAAAATTTTTCTCTGGATTGCAGATTTAGGTTTAGTGATTAATTGGTTCGGAGATAGTTTAGATGGAACTTTAGCAAGATATAGAAAAATTGAAAGACCCAAGTATGGCTATTTTATTGACCATACACTTGACTCATTAAGTATAATAATAATTGCTGCAGGTGCTGGATTATCTCCATATACAAGATTCGATTTTGTAATGTTTGCTCTTGTTGGTTATTTGCTGATGTCAGTTCTTGTTTATATAAGAACATATGTTTATGGTGTTTTTAAGATTTCTTATTACAAAATTGGTCCAACAGAAGTAAGATTGATTATAATTATTCTAAACACTTTAGTTTATTTCTTTGGTGCAAATGAATTTGCCTATGAAGATGAAAAGTATACAATTTTAGATGTTGGGGCATTAGTATTTGGTATTGGATTGATTATACTTTTTATAATCTCGGTAATATTTGAAGGAAATAAGTTAAAGAAAGATGAGCTAAAGAGCAGAGAAAATATTTAACATATATTTGTGATAATTGATTTTAACAATCAATTAAAATTCATTCCAATGAACATAACAAAAAGTTAATTTTAATGTTATTGTTTTTCATAAGGATAATTTGATAATAATTTTTTATTTGAAAGAATAATTAATATTCAGATTTGTAACATAAAGAATGTAATTGACATTAGGGTTTTGCAATATTTCTTTATTTCAAAATTCTCTTACTTTATAAATAAAGATTTAGAACATAGTTAATTATCAAAAAGATGTTTTAATATCTCAAGTCCTTTGGAAGAACCTTCAACCTCCTGATCCGTAGTCAAAAAGAGGAATATTAATTAGTAAATTTAGTACACCCGGAAGGACTCTCCCAAAAGGGATTCCTTTGGAAGAACCTTCAACCTCCTGATTTTGTAGTCAAAAAAAGAAGATTGAAACAAGTTAATAGG
>NZ_BAAJAO010000039.1:0-9845 GCF_057554405.1 Rosettibacter sp. KY25
GGCACCCCGGCAAAGGCGGGGTTCCTTCAGAATGACAGAAAAGAATTAATACTATTAGAGTAAAAAAAGAAAACGTTATGTCATTCTGAGTCCGCCGCAGGCGGACGAAGAATCTCAAAAAGTAATGGCAAAAAATTATTCTTAACGTATTGAAGAATCTCAATTAAGAATTTAGAATATTTACAATGCTTAATTAAACATTATTGGAGTTCCAAATAATGAATATCTGGGAAATAGTAATTATCACCATCGTCAAGATTTTAATTGCATTGACAACATTATTATTGTCCGTTGCATACATGGTCTACTTTGAAAGAAAAATTAGTGCATGGGCACAAAATCGCATAGGTCCAAATCGTGTGGGTTACAAAGGTCTTCTTCAACCATTTGCAGATGTTTTTAAGTTACTGCTCAAAGAAGATATTGTTCCGGAAGCAGCAAATAAAACTTTACATACACTAGCTCCAGCAATCTCACTTTTTGTAGCATTTGCTACTTATGCAGTTGTTCCAATTGGACCTTCAATAAATTTATTTGGATATGAAATTAAATTAGTTACCGCTGATGTTAATATCGGAATTCTTTATGTTCTTGCATTAACTTCACTTGGAGTTTATGGAATTACACTTGCAGGATGGTCTTCTGGAAGCAAATATTCTTTGCTTGGAGGAATTCGTTCTTCTGCTCAAATGATTTCTTATGAAGTATCTATGGGCTTCTCAATTGCTGGAGTATTATTAATTTCAGAATCATTAAGACCAATTGATATAGTTAATGCACAATACGGCTGGATGTGGAATGCAATTCTTCAACCGATTGGATTTATTACATTTGTTGTATCTGCATTCGCAGAAACAAATCGATTACCATTTGACCTACCTGAAGCAGAACCAGAACTTGTTGGAGGTTATCATACAGAATACAGTTCATTCAAGTTTGCTGGTTTCTTTTTAGCAGAATATGCAAATATGATAATTGCAAGCTGCCTTATTGTTACGCTTTATCTTGGCGGGTGGCAAATTCCTTATATTGATAAATTAGGATTGAGCACAACATTAACAACAATTTTACAAATCGGTGCTTTCTTATTTAAAACTGCATTTATGCTTTTTGTATTTATCTGGGTTCGATGGAGTATCCCAAGATTTCGATATGATCAGTTGATGAATTTAGGCTGGAAAGTTATGTTTCCATTGTCGTTATTAAATATTGTCTGGGTTGCATTATTAATAATGATATTTAAGTTGTAACCCCATAAAGGAGAAAAGATAATCATGGCAGTCAAAAAGAGAAAAAAGGATTTAAATTTTTTTGAGAGAATATATATCGTAGAAATTATTAAAGGGATGATTCTTACACTGAAGAATATGTTTCGTCCCAAATTTACAATGGAATATCCAGAAGTAAAATTTGAACCGCCTGCATCTTATCGAGGTCGACCAGTTTTAGTTCAAGAAGAAAATGGAATGGAAAGATGTGTTGCATGCGGATTATGCTCGCGTGTTTGTCCTGCATTGGCAATTGAAGTTCAAGCAGCAGAAACAGAATTCGAAAAAGAAAGATACCCTCAGAAATTTGAAATCAACATGCTGCGTTGCATCTTCTGTGGATTCTGCGAAGAGGTTTGTCCTGAAGAAGCAATTGTTATGAGTAAAGATTATGAATTAGTTTTCACAAATCGTGAAGATGCAATTTTCGGGAAAGATAAATTACTTGTTCCAGTTGAAAAACTTCGCGATAGAATTGAGTTCTTAAGAAGATTTAAATGAAGTTATTTTGTTGTTATATTGAATAAGATTCTTAAAGTTACATTGAAAGTTATCAAGTCGATGAGGGAATTTTTTTTAATAGTTTTACTTTGTAAATAATATAAAAATAATATGTTTTCAAAAGTAATCTCAGCAGCTACTTTTGGAATTGATGCATACAAAGTTGAAGTAGAAACTCACAGCGAAAAGCAGCTCCCTTCAATTACAATTGTTGGCTTGCCAGATAACGCAGTAAAAGAAAGCAAAGAACGTGTAGTAGCAGCTCTAAAAAATTCCGGCATCGATATATCACTAAAAAAAATTACAGTAAATCTGGCACCAGCTGATATTAAAAAAGAAGGAAGTTCTTTCGACCTGCCGATTGCAATTGGAATTCTTGCAGCTAATGAAATTGTAAATCAAAATTTACTCGAAGAAACTTTATTGCTCGGTGAATTATCACTTGATGGAACATTGAGAAAAATTAAAGGTGGGCTTCCAATCGCAGTTGAAGCTAAAAGATTGGGAATTAAAAATATAATTTTACCTAAAGAATCAGTAAAAGAAGCTTCTATTGTAGATGGTATTAATGTTTATGGGATGGATAACTTGAATGAAGTCATTCAATTTCTCAATGGAGATAATCATTTTGAACCTGTTTACACAAATAAAGATGAAGTATTTGCAGAAGTAAATAATTATCAAATCGATTTTTCGGATGTTAAAGGCCAGGAAAATGCAAAAAGAGCTCTTGAAATTGCTGCCGCGGGAGGACATAATATTATTATGATTGGTCCACCCGGCTCTGGCAAAACAATGCTTGCAAAAAGATTACCAACAATTCTTCCTCCACTAACATTTGAAGAAGCTCTTGAAACTACTAAAATACATTCAGTTGCTGGAATACTCCCAAGAGATAAAGCATTAATTACAGAAAGACCTTTCCGAAGTCCGCATCATACTGTGAGTGATGCTGCATTGATAGGAGGAGGAAGTATTCCGCGACCAGGAGAAGTTTCATTTGCTCATCACGGAGTTTTGTTTTTAGATGAATTGCCAGAGTTCAAAAAAAATGTTCTGGAAGTTTTACGTCAGCCTCTCGAGGATTCAAAAGTAACAATCAGCCGCTCTAAAATGTCTTTAGAATTTCCTGCTAACTTTATGCTTGCAGCTGCAATGAATCCATGCCCTTGCGGTTATTTCACTGACCCATCAAAAGAATGCACATGCACAACTTCACAAATTCAAAAGTATATGGCAAAAATTTCTGGACCATTACTTGATAGAATCGATATCCACATCGAAGTGCCACCTGTTAAATTTAAGGAATTATCTTCTGCATCTTCAGGAGAAAAATCTGAAGATATAAGAAAAAGAGTTGTTGCAGCAAGACAGATTCAATTAAAAAGATTTGCTGGATTAAAAAATATTTACTGCAATGCTCACATGGGCACAAAAGAAATCCGTAAGTTTTGTAAACTTGACAGTCAATGCGAAGAATTATTGAAAATGGCTATGACACGCTTGGGACTTTCTGCTCGTGCTTATGATAGAATAATAAAAGTTAGCAGAACTATTGCAGACCTTGAAAACTCAGAAAATATACTTCCTCAACACATCAGCGAAGCAATTCAATACAGAGCATTGGATAGAGAACTATGGGGACATTAATTTTAATCTGAGTCAATAACATAAATTTTTACACTGGAGGCTTTATGAAAAAAATAATTTTAAGTTCTGTGCCTTATCCAAAGTTCAATATATCAATAAATTCTTTGATGGGTTCCATTTTTGTATTTCAAGGAATTTGTTCAATTATGAAAAAAACAAATTATGTGTTTGGTATTATTCAATTACTTTTTGGAATTATTGTTTTATTCTATACTTTGATTCAATTTTTAAAGTATCTTTATCCTTATTTCATAATGATTGATGAAGACTCTATTAGTTTCAAAAATAATTGGTATCAAAAAAGTATAACGATAAATAAAAGTGAAATTTTAGATTTGGAAATAAGTAAGAAATTAATGAAGATAAAGACAAAACAAAAAGTGTTTACCCTAAACTTTGGAATGCTTGATTATCATACAAAGACGCAGATACTCCCTGAATTTTTGGAAGAAGTAAAAAAAATTAAAGAAAGTATTTTAAATAAATAATTCAGAAGCAGATTGTTTTTTATTAACAATTATTTCTATTTTGAATTTAGGAAGTACTAAAAATCTGTAAGGGATAATAAAATGAATAATTCATTACAAAATTTCATCTCACTAAATTTATCTTCTAAATTTCATTTGAAATATTTAATTCTATTCTTTGTATTAGTAATCAACTTTGCAATTAATAATCAAATATCAGCTCAGCCATCAGGTGGCCCTTATGGTCCAATTTATAAAGTTTATGAAATTCCAAAAGTTTCCGGTAAAATTTATTTTGTTGCGCCAGATGGCAAAACAGAAAATTCTGGGGAATCAATTTCTAATCCAACTACAATTGAATCTGCAATACAAAAAGCAAAAACAGGAGATGCAATTATTTTAAGAGGTGGTGTTTATAGAACTGGGAATTTAATTTTTAATCAAGGAATTATTATTCAACCTTATAAAGATGAACAACCAATTTTTAAAGGAACTTACATTGCTGATAATTGGAAGAGTTTAGGTAATGGTTTATGGATAACAAAATGGGAAAGATTGTTTCCTTCAAAACCTGCTGATTGGTGGATACGTGATAGAGAAGGAAAGAAAACTCCATTGCATAGATTTAATAATGATATGGTTTTTGTAAATGGAAAGTTTTTACAGTCTGCAGGATGGGAAGGAGAAGTTGATGAAAATTCTTTTTATATCGATTATGAAACTAAAACAATTTACATTGGCACCGATCCGACTAACAAACTCGTAGAAATAACAGCGTTTGATGGAGCTTTAATAAGAACTACAAAAGAAGTAAATGGAAAAGTTTCAGATAAAAAGGGACCAATTATTCGAGGCATTAAATTCACTCAATATGCATATCGAGCAATTGAAATAGAGGGCACAGAACCAGAAGGTTTAGCTGATGAGAAAACATTTGGAAAAGATGTTGTAGGAACATTAATAGAAAATTGTGAAATATCTTTTTGTTCGAGAGTTGCTGGATATATCAGAGGTGATAGTTTGACAATTCGTAATTGCAAAGTTAGCGATACAAGTACAGAAGGAATTTATATTATTAGCTCAAATGATGTTTTACTCGAGAAAAATATTTTTACCCGAAATAATATTGAAAGGATTACAGGTTATTATCCTGCAGCTGTGAAAATTTTTAATCAATGTCATCGAGTTACATGCAACGACAATCTTGTAATCGATTTGCCATATTCAAATGGAATTTGGTATGATGTAGGAAACGTAGATGGAGTTTTTATTAATAACTGGGTTGAAAATGTTGGAAATAATAAAACTGAGTTAAACATAAATCAACCTTGGCCCAGTGATAATGGATTCTTCTTTGAAATTTCGAAAGGTGTAATTTGTGCAAATAATGTATTCGTGAACTGTGACCATGGAATCTGGATATTAAATAGCTCCAATGCGCAGATATATAACAACACATTTATTAACAGCACAGCATGTATTTCACGTAATGCTCGTGTTGCAGCTGGCGACCACTTTGGCTGGCACGCAAGCACAGGTCCTGATGTTGATAAACGAGAAGGTCACATTTTTGTAAATAATTTGTTGTTTGGTGATAGTAATTTTAATAGACCCTTGCTCTATGTATGGCAGCCTGCTTTATTGTGTGATAAATTAAATCAACCTCAATTAAAAAGTCTTGATTATAATTTTTATGTGCGCAAATCAAATCAAAACGAAAATACTTTAATTCTTTGGAGCCCAATTAAAAATGAAAGATGTCAAATTGCATTGAAAAATTTGGATGAACTAAAAAATCTTCATCCTCAATTCGAAAATCATAGTAAATACTATAATGATTATAATTTCCCGTTATTCAAATCTCTTGAATTAGGTGATTACAGAATATTAAGTTCTTTTCCTGACGCATATTCAGGAATGAATTTAGATGTAAATGTTAAAAAAATTATTAAGCGGTCAAAAGAATCAAAAAATTATATTGGTGCATATCCGCCAATTGAAAAATAAATTTTGAATAAATGAGGTCATTAAGAATTTCTAAAAGCGAGCAAGAGTATTTTAAAATTCATTTTTGTGAATAATTATTCAAAATTTTTCTTAACACTTGACATAAATGAATTAATACATTATAATTGCACATAAATTATGGTTGACAATAGTAAACATATCGCATTACATCAAAAACAAAACGGGCAGCAATTGCTCATCGAAGTCAACCGTGCAAATTTTGTAGTTAACACATCTTTAGATATTCTCATCCTCGGGATTGCAATTCTAATTATTAACCTAATTATTATTCTAGGCTAATACTAATTAGTCAATCCCTAAACAAAATTTAAATTCATAAAAAAAATTAGGGATTGACTAAGTCCCTGAGGTATATCTAAAGATGTTTGGTTAATAAATTATTAAAGAGGTTTTATGCGTTCAGATTTAATCAAAAAAGGTTTTGATAAAGCTCCTCATCGGAGTTTGCTTAAAGCAACAGGAGTAATAAAATCCGATGAAGATTTTAAAAAGCCATTTATTGGTATTTGTAATTCTTATATCGATTTAATTCCTGGACATGTTCATCTTCAGGAGTTCGGTAAAATTATAAAAGAAGAAGTCAGAAAAGCTGGCGGTGTTCCGTTCGAATTCAATACAATCGGCGTTGATGATGGAATTGCAATGGGACATATTGGCATGAGGTATTCTCTTGCAAGCCGCGAGTTGATTGCCGACAGCCTCGAAACTGTTGTTGAAGCTCATCGATTGGATGCTTTAATCTGTATCCCGAATTGTGATAAGATTGTCCCAGGAATGATTATGGGTGCAGTAAGAGTTAATATCCCAACAATTTTTATTTCTGGCGGACCAATGAAATCTGGACTCACTCCATCTGGAGAAGTAGTTGATTTAATTTCTGTTTTTGAAGGTGTTGGAAAATTTTCTACTGGCCAAATAGATGAAAAGAAATTGAAAGAACTTGAAGACTTCAGCTGCCCAACTTGTGGTTCATGTTCCGGAATGTTTACTGCTAATTCTATGAATTGTTTGATGGAAGCACTTGGCATTGCTTTGCCAGGAAATGGCTCTATTCTTGCTGTTGATCCAAAAAGACATGAGCTTGCAAAAGAAGCAGCTCGTAAAATTATGGAGCTTATAAAACTTGACTTAAAACCTCGCGATATTATTACTCGTGAATCAATTTTGAATGCTTTTGCTCTTGATATGGCTATGGGAGGAAGCACAAATACAGTTCTTCATACACTTGCAATTGCTAACGAAGCTGGAATTAATTTTCAATTAGAAGAAATAAATAAACTTTCTGAAAAAGTGCCTTACATCTGCAAAGTTTCTCCTGCTACAAAAAATGTTCATATGGAAGATGTAGATAGAGCCGGAGGAATTCCTGCTATCTTAAAAGAACTTTCTAAAATTGATGGGGTTCTTGATTTGTCAAGACCAACTGTAACTGGAAAAACTTTAGGTGAAAATATTAAAGATGCTGAAGTGAAAGATAGAAATGTCATTAGAAGTATTGAAGAACCATTTAGAAAAACCGGAGGACTTACAATTCTCTTCGGTAACTTAGCCCCAAAAGGTGCTATAGTAAAATCGGGTGCAGTTGATGAAAATATGCTTGTATTTAGAGGTCCTGCTGTAATTTTTAATTCACAGGATGAAGCAATCGAAGGAATTAGAGGTGGTAAAGTAAAACCAGGAGATGTTGTTGTAATTCGCTATGAAGGTCCTAAAGGTGGACCCGGTATGCCCGAGATGTTAGCTCCAACAAGTGAAATTATGGGAATGGGATTGGGTGACAAAGTCGCATTGATTACTGATGGAAGATTTTCAGGTGGAACAAGAGGAGCTTGCATTGGTCATGTTTCTCCAGAAGCTGCAGAGAAAGGTCCAATAGCAGCCCTGAAAGATGGAGATATTATTTCGATTGATATTCCTAATTGCTCTTTAAATGTTGAATTGAGTGATGAAGAAATTCAAAAAAGATTAAATGAATTACCAAAGTTCAACCCAAAAATTACTAAAGGTTATTTAGCACGATACACTAAAATGGTTACTTCAGCTTACACAGGTGCAATTTTAAGTTTACCAGATTAATAAATTAAGAGGTTTCAATGAACACAAAGAAAAAAAATATGACTGGTGCAGATATATTTTTTGAATGCCTCCGAAGGGAAGGAGTTGAATATATATTTGGATACCCTGGAGGTGCAGTCTTAAAAATTTATGAAAGACTTTATGATATTGACTTTCTCAAGCATATACTTGTTCGTCATGAGCAAGGTGCTACTCATATGGCTGAAGGTTATGCTAAGGCAACAGGAAAAGTTGGTGTAGTGCTTGTTACTTCTGGCCCAGGTGCTACAAATACTGTAACAGGAATTGCAGATGCATACATGGATTCTGTTCCAATCGTTGTTTTCACAGGTCAAGTTCCAACTCACTTAATTGGTAACGATGCATTTCAAGAAGCAGATATTTGTGGAATTACAAGACCAATAACAAAACATAATTTTCTTGTTCGTGATATATCAGAATTAGCAACTACAATTAAACAGGCATTTTATATTGCATCAACAGGAAGACCTGGACCCGTTGTAGTTGATTTACCAAAAAATGTTATTAATAGCATTACAGAATTTAATTATCCTGACAAAGTTGAATTAAGAGGATATAAACCAAGAATATATGGTCATCAGAATCAAATTAAAAAAGCTGCAATGATGATTCAAAAATCGAAGAGACCTTTGCTTTATGTTGGTGGTGGTGTTATTATGTCAGGCGGTCATCGTGAATTATATCTTCTTGCTAAAGAAAATAATCTTCCTGTTACTATGACACTCCAAGGTCTTGGTGCTTTTCCTGGTACAGACCCTCAATCTCTTGGCATGCTTGGAATGCACGGAACTTATTGGGCAAATCAAGCAGTTAACAATTGTGATTTATTAATATCACTTGGTGCAAGATTCGATGACCGTGTTACAGGTAAGGTTGATACTTTTGCAAAAAATGCATATAAAATTCATGTTGATATTGACCCAACTTGCATTGATAAAAATGTAATAGTTGATTTGCCAATTGTTGGAGATGTTAAACATGTTATGGCAGAACTTGCTGCTGAAATTTCTGAAAAACCTGATTTAACAGAATGGTGGGAACAAATTGAAACATGGAAACAAGAATGTCCGCTTGAATACGATATGTCCGATGGAAGATTAAGAGCTCAATATGTAATTGAAAAACTTTCAGAATTAACTCACGGAGATGCCATTGTTGTTACAGATGTAGGACAGCATCAAATGTGGGTCGCTCAATATTATAAGTTCAATCATCCTCGAACTAATATTACAAGTGGAGGATTGGGAACAATGGGATTTGCTTTGCCTGCCGCAATTGGAGCTGCTTTTGCTGTTAAAGATAAACCAATTTTGTGTATTACGGGCGATGGCGGATTTCAAATGAATATGCAGGAACTTGCAACGGCTGCTTATCATAAACTTCCTATTAAAATTTTCATAATAAATAATTCTTTCCTTGGAATGGTTCGTCAATGGCAGGAATTGTTTCATGCAGAAAAATATAGCTTTACTGACTTATCTGATAGTAATCCAGATTTTGTGAAATTAGCAGAAGCATTTGATATCAAAGCCTATTCTGTAAGCAGCATAAGCGATGTTGAACCAGTTCTTAAAGAAGCACTTTCTTATAACGATGGACCAATACTTGTCGATTTCAAAGTAGTTAAGGAAGATATGGTCTTCCCAATTGTTCCAGCTGGTGCATCAATCAGCGACATGATAATTAGAAGATTAGACCCAAAGGAGATGTTCTAATATGTTACACGTAATTTCAGCTTTAGTCGAAAATAAGTTTGGCGCATTTAATCGCGTTGTTACAATGTTCAGCGCCAAAGGTTATAACATTCACTCAATTTCTATTGGAGAAACTGAAG
>NZ_BAAJAO010000040.1:0-9088 GCF_057554405.1 Rosettibacter sp. KY25
TTTTTAGAATATCAAAATTAGAATGAACAAATTATTCGGGAAAGTGACTCGCTCCGCCAGAGGCGGACAAGCAACTGAGTTACTCCCGCTTATTTTTTTTAGAATATCAAAATTAGAATGAACAAATTATTCGGGAAAGTGACTCTGCTCCGCCAGAGGCGGACAAGCAACTGAGTTACTCCCTATACAATAAAATTCAAAATTTTATGAACATTTTTCAAATAACTCTTAATGCTGGAATTATATATAAACGAGTTATTTTATTTAATGAGCTGATGACCGGGATTGAACCGGTGACCTCTTCCTTACCAAGGAAGTGCTCTACCAACTGAGCTACATCAGCTAATACTGTGGGCGGCGAGGGATTCGAACCCCCAAAGGCATTCGCCAACGGATTTACAGTCCGCCCCGGCTCTCCAACTCCGGCGTCCGCCCAGACAAATTTCACCCATAATCTTAAAAAACGAGCATCAAATATAGAAGCATAGATTAAAAAAAGCAAGAATGTTAAAATATTTTCTTAGCATTCTAAAAAAATGAAAGTAAATTATGTCTTCCAAAATGAGAGAACTCAAAATAAAAACAAAAATTCTTATTTTTACACTTACAATTTTAATCAAAAGAGGATTAAATGAAAATAGCAATAATTGGTTGCGGCAATATGGGATTAACTTATGCACGCTCTTTTATTCAGTATCACAAATCTAATAAAAACGATTTATATCTTGTTGTCAAAAATGAAGAACATGCTAAAAAACTAAAAGAAGAAAATTTAGGTACAGTTGTTATTGGTCCAAATGATGAGGTACTTAATTCCGATGTTTTAATCTTAGCTGTAAAACCACAAGACTTTTTATCTGTTGCTAAAATTTTATCCAATAAGATTAACAGGGAAACTCTTGTCATATCAATTCTTGCTGGTATTAAGTTAGAACTTCTTCGTAAAGCTCTTAATCATGAAATTGTTGTTCGTGCAATGCCGAATATGCCAGCTCAATATGGTATGGGAATTACAGTTTATATCCCTTCAGAGAAAACAAGCATTCATCATTTATCAACAGTGGAAAATTTACTAAGCACCACTGGAAGAACTTTCATGATTGAAGATGAAAATCTTATGGATGGCGTTACAGCATTAAGTGGAAGCGGGCCAGCTTATTTTTATTACATTGTTATGACGATGATTGAAACAGCAAAGAAAATGGGATTTGATGAAAGTCTGGCAAGTTTATTAGTTAAACATACTATGCATGGTGCATTCCATGTTATAAATAATTCTGATTTAGATTTAGAAACATTAATTAAAAAAGTTGCATCTAAGGGAGGAACAACCGAAGCTGCATTCGAAGTGCTTAAGAAAAATAATTTTGCTGAAATATTTTCAAAAGCAATTTTAAGAGCAGAAGAAAGGTCAAAAGAATTATCCCGATTAAATGGATTAAATGATAAGGATGAATTAAAGAATTAAATCTATCTTTAATTCATCCTCAAAAATTATGATTTGCTTAATACCTGTTGATTTTTATAATTCTTGAACAAGCAATAATTAATACTGTCGCTCAAAGCCTTAAAACTTGCTTCAATAATGTTGGTTGATACTCCTACAGTCCCCCATGTATCATTGCCATCACTTGATTCAATCATAACTCTTACTTTTGCCCCTGTACCTTCTTTTTCATCAAGCACACGAACTTTGTAATCAACTAATTTTATTTTTGCTATCTCAGGATAAAATCTCAACAGTGCTTTTCTTAATGCAGTATCAAGTGCATTTACCGGACCATTGCCATCAGCTGCTGTATGTTCAATTTCATTATTTACTTCAATTTTCAAAACCGCTTCTGAAGTAGTATGACCATCTGCATCATAAAAAACATTTACTTTAGCATCAATTAATCTGAAGAATGGAGAAAACTCATTAGTTTCGGTTCTGAACAGCAATTCAAATGATGCTTCTGCTCCATCAAATTGATAACCATCATATTCAAGTGATTTAATATAATTAACTAATCTCTTGCTTAATTCTTTATCATCGGAAATGTCTATGCCAACTTCTTTTGCTTTGTATTTAATATTGCTCTGACCAGATAAATCTGAAATTAATACTCTTTGTTTATTTCCAACTAATTCTGGTGCAATATGTTCATACATTCTACTGTCTTTCATAACAGCACTAACATGTACACCACCTTTATGGGCAAAAGCAGATTTGCCTGTATAAGCTGCTCTTGTATTTGGATGAATATTCATCAATTCATAAACATAGTTAGAAAGAGAAGTTAAGTGCTGCAGAGTATTTTTTTGATTTGTTTCATGATTCAATTTCAAAATTAAATTTGGAATTATACTGCATAGATTTGCATTCCCACATCTTTCGCCTACACCGTTAATTGTTCCATGAACATGTGTAGCACCAGCATTTACCGCAGCAAGTGAATTTGCTACTGCAAGTTCCGCATCATTATGAGCATGAATTCCAATTTGTAAATTAAATTTGTTTTTAACTTCACTTACAATCTTAAAAACTTCTTCAGGTAATGAACCTCCATTAGTATCGCATAGAACTAATGTATCAGCTCCGCCTTCAGTTGCTGCTTCAAGCATTTTTAATGCAAATTCTGGATTATGTTTATAACCATCAAAAAAATGTTCTGCATCAAAAATTACTCTATCAACATGGGCTTTAAGATATTTAACAGATTTGTAAATTAATTCTGCATTTTCTTCATCACTCAAACCCAAACCTTTTTGTGAATGAAGCTGCCAGGTTTTACCAAAAATTGTGATGATAGGGGTTTCGGATTTTAATAAAGTATTAAGATTATAATCGCCTTCTACATCTTTAACCGAACGAGCAGTTGAACCAAATGAAGTTAATTTTGCATGATTGAGTTTAAGATTTTTTGCTTGTTTGAAAAACTCTTCATCTTTAGGATTACTTCCTGGCCAGCCTCCTTCAATAATATCAATTCCAAATTCATCAAGTCTTTTTGCAATTAATAATTTATCCTGGACTGAAAGGTTTACACCTTCGCCTTGTGTTCCATCTCTTAGTGTTGTATCAAATATTTCTATAAACATATCTTACCTCATTTTTTATGATATCAAATCATGTTATTCTTTCTGGCATATTCAAAAATATTTCCAGCTTCGATTATTGGAAGTATATCTCCAAGTGGATTTAATTTATATTCTTCAGAAGAAGAAAGATTTTTTAATGTATTATTAACAAGGTCAATTTCAAGTTCATCGTTTGTTTTGATTTTATCATTCAATTTAATTGGGGTTTCATAAGGAATAACAAACCCGCCATCAACACAATTTCTATAAAATATTCTTGCATAAGATTCTGCAACAATTACTTTCACACCTGCCATTTGCAATGCAAATGGTGCATGTTCTCTTGAAGAGCCGCAACCAAAGTTTGAGCCGCCGATTATAATGTTATATTTTGATTGATAATTTTCACCATCTATAAATGGAATACCTCCATCAGGCAAACCGGAATTTTTAAGTGGAACACCAGACAATGCATATCTTCCATATTTTTTTGATTCTTCCGGGTCGCTTAAGCTGTAAACAAGATGTTCAGCTGGAATAATTTGGTCTGTATCAATGTTATCTCCAAGTACAAATGCTTTTCCTTTAATAATTTTTTCCATAATTAATTCCTGAATTTTTATAAAAATTCTCTTGGGTCTGTAATTACACCTGTTACAGCAGAAGCAGCAACTGTAAAAGGTGACGCAAGATAAACTTCGGATTTTTTGCTTCCCATTCTGCCAGGGAAATTTCTATTTGTTGTAGAAATAACAACTTCGCCATCAGTTGCTCTTCCTACAGTATCTGCTGGTCCGCCAAGACAAGCAGCACATGAGGACGGAGCAATTACACAACCAGCATTTTCAAAAATTTGTTTTAATGAAACTCCATTAATAGTCTCAACTTCCAGTTGATTATATACATATGTACTTGCTGGGACAATAAAAGTTGGAACTTTGACTTGATTCCCAAAAATTATTTTTGCTGCATTAATAAAATCACTGAGTTTACCTCCAGTGCATGAACCAATATAGCATTTTGTGAGTTTTGTTCCCTGCACATTTCTTACTGTATCTCGATTATCCGGGCTGTGTGGTTTAGCAACTAAAGGTTCGATTTCATTAACATTATATTTATAAATTGCACGGTATTTTGCATCAGGGTCGCTTTCGAAAATTTCATATGGTGCATCAGTTCTTTCTCTAACATATTTCTCAGTTACTTCATCAGCTTTAATTATTCCATTCATTGCACCAGCTTCTATTGCCATATTTGTTAATGTCATTCTTTCATCCATTTGCATAGAAAAAATAGCTTCGCCATCAAATTCTAATGCTCGATATGTTCCGCCATCTGTTGTAATATCTCCCAGCACTTGAAGTATTAAATCTTTTGCAGTAAGATAATGCGGCAAAGTTCCTTCAAATATAAATTTCATTGATTCAGGGACTTTTTCCCAAATTTTTCCGGTGCCAAGTATGAATGCAGCATCAGTATTTCCAACACCTGTTGAAAACATTCCAAATGCACCTGATGTGCAAGTATGTGAATCTGTTCCAAATAAAACTGTTCCTGGCAAATTGTAACCTTCTTCAGCAAGAGCTATGTGACAAACTCCCTTGTATCTTTCTGTTCCAACATCATAATAATTTGGCAAATCATACTCGTTCGCAAATTCACGAAGAATGTTTACATTTCTATTTGCTTGAGGATTTTTTGTAAAGATATAATGGTCAGGAAATATTACAACTTTTTTCTTATCCCAAATTTTTGCTTTATCTCCAAATTCTCTTTTCCATATTTCGATTGTTGGAGGACCACACACATCGTGGGTCATTAAAACATCAACATTAAGCCAGATATTTTCTCCGGGTTCAACTCTTTTTCTGCCCGAAGCTTTTGCAAGAATTTTTTCTGTTATTGTCATTCCCATTTATTAAATCCTTTATATTACTTCTGAAATTTTTTCTTGTTTATCAACTAATTCTTCTTTGTTGAATTGTTCTTTTTGATTAAGTGCATTCAAGTAAGCTTTGGCACTTGCTTCTATGATATCGGTAGATATTCCTCTTCCGGTAAATGATTTATTTCCGCTTCTAATTCTAACAAGAACTTCACCCATTGCTTCTCTTCCTGCAGTAACAGAACGAACTTGATATGATTCTAATTCAGATTTAATTGAAAGAGCTCTTTCAATTGAATTAAAGACTGCATCAACTGGACCATCACCAGTTGCAGATTCTTCAATTAATTTATCTCCAACTTTAATTCGAACAACAGCATTTGGAACCAGATTTGTTCCTGCATTTACATGAAGATATTCGAGCTCATAAATTTCATCTCGTTTTTGAATTTCATCGCCCATCAACATTCTTAAGTCGTCATCAAAAACTTCTTTCTTTTTATCTGCAAGTTCAATGAATGCATCATATATTTTTTGGAGTTCTTCTTCTGAAACAGTATAACCAAGTTCTTGAAGTCTTACTTTCAATCCATGTCTACCTGAATGTCTTCCTAATACAATTTTATTTTTTGGAATTCCAACACTTTCGGGAGTCATTATTTCATAAGTTTGACGATTTTTAAGAACGCCATCTTGATGAATTCCAGATTCATGAGCAAAAGCATTTTCGCCAACAATTGCTTTATTTCTTTGAACAAGCAATCCAGTAAATGCAGAGACCATTTTGCTTGTGTTATAAATTTCTTTTGTATTGACATTTGTGTAGTAATTCAATAAATCTTTTCGAACATTTAATGTCATAACAATTTCTTCGAGTGATGCATTACCAGCTCTTTCACCTATTCCATTAATTGTGCATTCAACCTGACGGGCACCGTTCATAATTGCAGCAAGTGAATTTGCAACTGCAAGTCCTAAATCATTATGGCAGTGAACGCTTATAATTACATTATCAATATTCTTTACTCTTTTTCTTAATTCAGCAATTTTATTTCCGAATTCAAATGGTAAAGTGTAGCCGGTTGTATCAGGAATATTGATAGTAGTAGCACCTGCTTCGATAGCTGCCTCCACAACTTCAGCAAGATATCCTATGTCTGTTCTTCCTGCATCTTCTGCAGAAAATTCAACATCGTCTGTAAAAGTTTTTGCATATGCTACAGAATCATAGGACATTTTTAAGATTGTTTTTCTTTTTTCTTCAAGAGTTTTACCATAGCGTTCATGGCTGAATTTACCAAGAATATGATAATCTGAAGTGCTTGCAAAAGTGTGAATTCTTTTTCGCGGTGCAGGCGATAATGCATCTGCTGCAGTTTTAATATCTTTTTCGTTTGCTCTTGCAAGCGCAGCAATTATGCAGTCAACTTCTTCTGCAATTCTTTTGACTGCTTCAAATTGTGCTGGTGATGAAATTGGAAATCCAGCTTCTATTATATCTACATTCAGCTTTGCAAGCTGATGTGCAATTTCTAATTTTTCATGAACATTTAATGAAGCACCAGGTGATTGTTCACCATCTCTCAATGTTGTATCAAATATCAATATCCTTGTTGGTTCCATGATTACCTCTCATTTAATTCAATTTTAGAAAAGATTGCATTAAGAACAAAATGAAGAACCAAAAATTAGACTCTTCACAAGCTCAGATAACAAATTCGAATTTTGATACAATCTCAATTCTTTTAATGCAATCTTTCAATTTTGTAATTTTGCAATCACTAAAGAGTAAACACATTAATTGATTGATTGACAAACAACTTTTCAAATTCTTCCAATATTTGATTAGTCATTTCATCAGTTGAAACAAGTTTATCTCCATCCTTATAAATATCTTTTGTTCTGAAGCCTTTTTGTAAAACATTTTCTATTGCATTTTCAATCAGTTCAGCTGCTTTATCCATTTGAAAAGAATATTTCAGCATCATGGCTGCAGAAGAAATAGCAGCAATTGGGTTAGCAATGTTTTTGCCAGCAATATCAGGTGCACTTCCATGAACAGGTTCATAGAGTGCATATTTTGAGCCAATACTTGCTGAAGGAAGCATACCTAAACTTCCTGTAATCATTGCAGCAATATCGCTCAATATATCACCAAACAAATTTGAAGTAAGCACAACATCAAATTGTTTTGGATACCTTACAAGCTGCATTGCTGCATTATCAACATACATGTGATTTAATTCAATATCAGGATAATTCTTATGAACTTCAGTTACAATTTTTCTCCAGAATTGAGATACTTCAAGAACATTTGCTTTATCAACTGATGTAACTTTTTTATTTCTAACTTTTGCAAGCTCAAAGGCTGTTTTTGCAATTCTTTCAACTTCTTCTTTTGTATAAATCATAGTATTAAAACCTTTCTCATCATCATAACCACGCGGTTCGCCAAAATAAATTCCTCCAGTTAATTCTCTTACAATTAATACATCGGTTCCTTTCAATACATCTTCTTTCAATGATGAATAAGAAAGCATTGGAGTATAAACTTTAGCAGGGCGTAAATTAGCATATAATCCCAGAGCTTTTCTTAATTTCAATAATGCTGCTTCTGGTTTTAAATGATGAGGAAGATTTTCCCATTTGGGTCCTCCAACTGCACCGAGAAATACAGCATCAGAACTGTAGCATTCACCAAGGACTTCATCAGTAAGAGGAACGGAATATTTATCGTAAGAAGATCCTCCAATCAATTCTGTTTTAAATTCGAATTCTGTATTAAATTTTTCACCAGCAACTTTAATAACTTTGACAGCTGCATTTGTTACTTCTGGTCCAATTCCATCGCCAGGTAAAAGAGTAATTTTATACATTTTCCTCTCCATAATTTCATTTCAATTTATTTATTGCTTAACCAGCTCATCATGCTTCTTAATTGAGCACCAACTTTTTCAATCAGATGATTTTTTGTTTCTTCTCTTAATTTCTTCAGAACAGGTTGACCATTTTTATTTTCATTAATCCATTCTTCTGCAAATCTTCCAGATTGAATATCATCAAGAATTTGTTTCATAACTTTTTTAGTATCTGCATTAATAACTTTTGGTCCTCTTGTCATTCCGCCATATTCTGCAGTATCGCTAACAGAATAATTCATTCTTGTTAATCCGCCTTCATAATATAAATCAACAATTAATTTAAGTTCATGCATGCATTCAAAGTATGCAAGTTCTGGAGGATAACCAGCTTCTACGAGAGTTTCAAAACCAGCTTTAACTAATTCAGCAGAGCCGCCGCAAAGAACTGCTTGTTCTCCAAACAAATCTGTTTCAGTTTCATCTTTGAAAGTAGTTTCAATAACACCTGCGCGAGTTCCTCCAATTCCTTTTGCCCAGGCAAGTGCAATATCTTTTGCTTTTCCAGTGTAATCTTGATGAATAGCAATCAAGCAAGGTGTTCCACTTCCATTTTGAAATGTTCTTCGAACAAGGTGACCTGGTCCTTTTGGAGCAATCATTATTACATCAATATTATCTGGTGGTATTACTTGTTTATAAAAAATATTAAATCCATGAGCAAAGGCTAAAGCTTTTCCAGCTTTAAGATGAGGTTTAATTTCATTTTCATAAACTTCTTTATGATTTTGGTCAGGGAGAAGAATCATAATTACATCCCCCCATTCTGAAACTTCGTCAACAGTAAAAACTTTGAGACCAGCTTCTTCAGCTTCTTTCCAGCGAGGACTAGATTTTCTTAACCCAACTCCAACTTCCAATCCGCTGTCTTTCAAATTCAGTGCATGAGCATGACCTTGACTGCCATAGCCGATAACAGCTAGATTTTTTCCTTTTAGCAAATCTAAGTTTGCATCTGCATCATAATAAATTTTCATTTTAATTCTCCCACTTTATTAGTTTCAATTTCATCTTTAATATTTTTTCGAGATTGTTCACCTCTGCGTAATGCTACAAGTCCCGATCTTGCAATTTCTTTTATTCCATAAGGTTCAAGAACATTAATTGCAGCATCAATCTTTTCAGGAGGTCCTGTAATTTCCAGCATCAATGTTTTATTATTTATATCAACAACATTGCCTCTGAAAATTTCGCAGATATCAATAATTTCAGACCTTGTTCCTTT
>NZ_BAAJAO010000041.1:0-8949 GCF_057554405.1 Rosettibacter sp. KY25
TCTTAAATTATCAGGTTGTAGATTAGGATTATTGATAAACTTTAATGTAAGACATCTAAAAGATGGAATTAAAAGAGTAATTTTATAAACTCTTCGTGTAACTTTGTGACGAACTTTGTGTCCCTTTGTGGTGAAAAAAGATTTACCACGAAGGGCACAAAGGTATTTCACGAAGGAACACAAAGAAAAGTATTATGAAAAAACTAAACATTTGTATTGTAGAAGACGAAGAAATTTTAAGAGTATCACTGAAAGATGATTTACTCGATGCAGGTTATATCGTAATTGACTTTGAAAATCCAATCAAAGCTCTTGAGCATTTTAAAAAGAAAAACTGTGATGTTATCATTTCTGATATTCGTCTACCCGAAATGAATGGACTTGAACTTTTATCAAAAATAAAATCAATCAATCCAAATGTTTTTGTAATAATGATGACAGCATTTGGTTCAGTTGAAACTGCAGTTGAGGCAATGAAAAAAGGAGCTTTTGATTACATCACAAAACCATTCAACAAAGAAGAACTACTTTTAATTATTGATAGAATAAAAGAACTTATAACACTTCAATCAAAAAATTTAGATTACCAAAATTACTTTCAGGATCAATTCAACTTTGATGCATTCATTGGTAATAGCCAATATGTGAACGAACTAAAAGAAACTCTCAAAATAATTTCACAAACCAACTCAACAGTTTTAATAACTGGAGAAACAGGAACAGGCAAAGAATTAATTGCAAATCTTATTCACTATAATTCACCAAGAAAAGAAAAACCGCTTGTAAAAGTCAGCTGCGGAATTTTATCAAAAGAAGTTATTGAGAGTGAATTGTTCGGACACGAAAAAGGTGCATTTACGGGTGCAGATAAACTTCGCATTGGAAGATTTGAAAAAGCTGATCAGGGAACAATTTATCTTGATGATATTGATGATGTTCCGCTTGAAACTCAGGTTAAATTATTACGCGTTCTTCAGGAAAAGGAAATTGAAAGAGTCGGTAGCAGTGAACCAATTAAAATTGATGTTCGTGTGATTGCATCAACCAAAGCTGATTTGAATAATCTGGTGAAAGAAGGAAAATTCAGAGAAGATTTATTTTATAGATTAAACATTCTTCCAATCCATCTAAGACCCTTGCGTGAAAGAAGAGATGATATTATTCCGCTTTTTAATTATTTCTTAAATCATTTTTCTTATCAAAAAAAATATGAAGTAGAAAATGCTGTTTATGAAATTTTGAAAAATTATCATTGGCCTGGAAATGTGCGGGAGCTGAAAAATATTACAGAACGATTATCAATTCTTTGCTATGATTGTAAAATTACAGTAAACAGGCTTCCACAAGAATTAATCTTGGATAAGATAGATGTTGATACTTTGACCTCAACTCAAAATAAATCTTTAACAGAAATTGTTGAAGATGTTGAGAAAAAATTAATTAAAAATGCTTTAATGAAAACAGGCAACAATAAAGCGAAAGCCGCAGAACTACTTGGACTGCCTCCTTCAACACTAAAAAGTAAAATTGAAAAGTATGGTATTAATTAATACTTAGTGTTCCTTTGTGAAATCCCTTCGTGTCCGTTCGTGGTTAAATTTTTTCACCACTAAGTTCACAAAGGACATCACGAAGATGCACAAAGAATATTGTAATTTCCTTAGTGTTCTTTTGTGAAAGGACTTCGTGTTCCTTTGTGGTTAATTTTTTTTCACCACAAAGCTCACAAAGGACATCACGAAGGTGCACAAAGTAAATCCTCTCGCCGAAACTCCGTCGCTTTCGCCAATATTTCGTTTTATCAAACTCCTTGTTAAAAACAAAAGCTTATGTAATCAAATTTAACCGCAGTTTATGTCTGTGGCATTTCTTTTGCTTTTTATCAATAAAAAAGGAAATAATATGTTTGGTAATTTAGGGGTAACAGAAATTTTAATTATTGTTGGAATAATTGCATTACTCTTTGGTGCTAAGCGAATACCCGAAATTGCTAAAAGCATCGGCAAGGGAATCCACGTTTTCAAAAAAGAAATCAAATCAATTGAAGATATCACAAAATAAAATCTAAAAGGAGAAATATGAAAAAGTTATTCTTATTTACATTCATTTTATTTTTATCATCGAACATTTTGTTTGCTCAAGAAGTCACAAATAAAGGAAGAATATCCGGTTATATGTTCGGAGATTATTTCTATAATGCTGCGAGAGATACAGGTATATCTTCATTATCTAATGTTGTAAATGGTGGGAAAAAAGATTTAAACGGATTTCAGTTCAGAAGAATTTATTTTACCTACGATTATGATATTTCAGAGTCATTCACAACTAAATTCAGATTAGAAGCAGATCAGGTATCAAATACAAATGATGGTAAGATCGGTGTTTTTGTTAAAGATGCCTACTTGCAATGGAAAAATATCTTTAAAGGAAGCGATTTGGTTTTTGGAATTCAACCAACGCCGGCTTTCGAAGTATCAGAAAGTATTTGGGGAAACAGATTTCTGGAAAAAACTATTATGGATTTAAGAGGAATAGTTTCTTCACGAGATATCGCAATTACACTCAAGGGCAAATTTGATTCTGAAGGAATGTTCAAATACTGGTTAATGATTGGTGATGGTTCTGGCAATAAGCCGGAAACCGATAAATACAAAAGATTTTATGCACACATTCAGTATTCACCAATTAAACAATTTACTGCTACACTTTATGCTGACTTAAAAGCTCGCCCGAAAATTAATGATCCGGCTAGTACATCAAATCCACCGGCAACAATTGCCAACAATGATTTAACTTATGCATTGTTCCTTGGATACAAAGAAAAAGATGCTTATACATTTGGTGTTGAAGGATTCTTAAACTCAAGACAAAATGGAATGCTTAAGAGTGGTTCTTTGAAAAATTTAACCGGAATGGGAATCTCAGCATTTGCTTCATACAACTTCTCAAAAGAATTAGCAGTTGTGGGAAGATATGATTACTACGATCCGAATACAGATTCTGATGCAAAAGGTGATATGAGAAATTGGTTCATCTTCAGTTTGAATTACAAACCGATCGATAAAGTTACAATCAGTCCTAATGTTATAATTGAAACTTACGAATCAATTCCAAATGGAAGAAGTATTGATGCATCAATTACACCAAGAATAACATTTTTCTATTCATTCTTTTAAAATATTGCAGCAACTATTACTAATCTGTGCTAATAAATTAAACGGAGAAAAAATGGCAGAAGAAAAAAAACAAGAAAGTTTATTGAACAAAGAAATTTCAAGAAAAGATTTCTTAAGAACTGCCGGAGTTGTTGGTGGCGGTGTTGCAGTTTCAGTTGCTGCGGTTACTGTCTCTCGCTTAAGCCCTCCACCTGAGGTTCCTACCGGTAAAGAAACTATTCGCGATATTCCTGATTTCAAGACAGTTGAAATAAATGAAAAATCAGATTTATTATTAAGAATGCAAGCAGAGTTGAAAAAAGCTTTGGCAAAACCCGTTGAAGAAAGAAGATGGATGATGGTTATTGATACAAGAAAATGTGTTGGCTGCCACGCTTGCACAGTTGCCTGCATTGCAGAAAATAAACTTCCTCCTGGAGTTGTTTATCGTCCTGTTGTGCAAGAAGAATTTGGTGAATATCCCAACACTCAATTGAGATTTTTTCCGAGACCTTGTATGCAATGTGAAGAACCGTCTTGTGTTGCTGTTTGTCCTGTTAATGCAACCTGGAAAAGACCTGATGGTATTACGCAGATTGATTATGACAAATGTATCGGATGTCGTTATTGTATTTCAGCTTGTCCTTATGGTGCAAGAACAAGTGACTTTGGTGAATACTACACTGAGGATACACCCGAACTTCAACCTTATGAATTGCTGTCAAGTAATGAATATGGAAAAAGCTGGAACCGTGAAGGGCACAATTCACCAATGGGCAATGCGCGCAAATGTCATTTTTGTCTGCACAGATTGAATGAAGGTGAACTTCCAATGTGTGTATCAACTTGTATCGGCAGAGCAAATTATTTTGGTGATGCGAGTGATCCGGATTCGTTGGTTTCTGAAATGGCTCGTCAGCCAAATCAGATTAAACTGCTTGAAGAAAAAGGCACTAAACCATCAGTCATTTATTTGGTATGAGGTGAAATATGTTAGAAAAAACTTATAAAAATTTATCAAGAATATGGATGGTAGTCTTTGCTATCGGATTTATTGCACTTATCCTAAAATTCATTACCGGAGAAAGATTGGCGGGATATGGTAGTTATGTGCCTTGGGGTTTGTGGGTCGCTTTGTACTTTCATTTTGTCGGAATAGCTGGCGGTGTGTTTGCATTAGGAGTTATCGGTTATGTATTTAATTTAACCGGCTTCAGAGAAAATTTCAGAGTTGTAATTGTTGTATCGGTGGCTGCAATAATTACGGGATTGTTCTCAATCTGGTTGGACCTTGGTCAGCCATTCAGATTTGCAAGAATTCTGTACGCTCCAAACTTCGGTTCAATGATGGCTTTTAATGCGTGGATGTACACTTTCTTTATTATTACTGCCGGAGTGATTTTCTGTCTGACTTTGAATAAAGAAAAGCAAACAGATTTTCACGATAAGAAAAGATGGATACTACCTCTAATGGCTTTAGGATTTCTGTTATCTATTGCATTTCCAAGTCAAAGCGGTGCATTCTTTGGAGTTGTTGATGCAAAACCATATTGGAGTTCTCCATTACTTCCAATTTTATTTTTGGTTTCTGCAATTACATCTGGCGGAGCAGTTCTTCTTTTAATTTACACTTTTCTTCATTATGAAGAATTTGATTTGACACATCAGCCATTTAAAATGCTTCGCTACACTATTATTGGTGGAATTATTTTTTACTTCATAGCTGAATTTGCAGAATACAGTTTAGTCTTTTGGTCACCTAATTCACATATTCGGGAAGCTGTTGAACTTATTCTGTTTGGTCCCTTCTGGTGGGTGTTCTGGTTTGTTCACTTAGGTGGTGCATTAGTAGCGCTTTATCTTTTATTAAAGGGTAAAACATATCAGATGGTTGGAACAGGAGCTTTTATTGTTGCTGTAACTTTTGTCTCTGCAAGATTAAATATTTTAATACCAGGACAAGCCGTAGCAGAACTTAAAGGATTAAAAGAGGCTTTCTATCACGAAAGATTAAGGTTTGATTACTCGGCAACATTGAATGAATATCTTATTGCTCTGTTCATCGGTGCATTTGGAGTTGCATTAGTTTATTTCGGAATAAAGTTTCTTTCACAATTCACTAAAAAGAAATTAGGAACAGAATTATGAAACAGGAATTAATTGATAAATCAAGAAGAAGTTTTTTAGCAAAAGGTGCTCTTCTCGGGGGAGGAGCTCTTGCAGCAATTTTCGGAGGAGAAAAAGCTTCTGCCCAAACACAACAGCTGATTATTAAAAGCAAAAGACCCGATGTTGATTATCCTTTCAACAAACCCGAAAATATTATTTACTCGGTTTGTTTGAACTGTAACACCGGTTGCGGCATCAAAGCTAAAATTCAGGATGGAGTTCTTGCAAAGATTGATGGCAATCCGTACAATCCTTGGACAATGGTGCCTCATCTTTCAATGAAGACTGACATTGACGAAGCAGCAAGAATTGATGGCGCGCTTTGTCCTAAAGGTCAGGCGGGTATTCAGATAGCTTACGATCCTTATCGAATCAGAAAAGTCTTGAAACGCGCCGGAAAAAGAGGTGAAAATAAATGGATTACAATTCCGTTTGAACAGGCAATTCAGGAGATTGTTGAAGGTGGAAAATTATTTGCAAATGTTCCCGGAGAAGAAAACCGCGTAGTTGAAGGATTGAAAGATATTATGGCTTTGCGAGATGCCGATGTTGCCAAAGCAATGGCAGAAGATATTAAAGCTATCTGGGATGAAAAAGATAAAGCAAAGAAACAAGAACTTGTTAAAGCTTTCAAAGAAAAACATAAAGATAATCTTGATAAACTAATTGATCCAGATCATCCTGATTTGGGACCGAAGAACAATCAGTTTGTAATGGCTTTTGGTAGATTGAAAAACGGAAGAAAAGAATTCTTTACTCGTTTTCAATCAGCATTTGGAACAATTAACTTACACGGACACACAACAGTTTGTCAAGGTTCATTGTACTTCACTTGCAAAGCAATAAGCGAACAGTATCAAGGTGGTAAATTTACAGGCGGTCAAAAATTTTATTGGCAGGCAGATCTTGAACACGCAAAGTATGTTCTATTCGTTGGTGCTAACTTATTTGAAGCTAACTATGGACCTACAAACAGAACTGTCCGATTAATGGAAAATCTTGCAAAAGGTTATACAAAAATTGCTGTTGCAGATCCACGATTTTCAAAGCTTGCAAGTAAAGCTCACAAATGGTTACCAATTAAACCAGGTACTGATGCTGCTCTTGCTCTTGCGATGATTCAATGGATAATTAATAACAATCGCTTTGATGAAAAGTTTTTACGAAACGCTAATAAAGCAGCTGCAAAAGAAACCAATGAAACAAGCTGGACAAACGCTACCTGGCTTGTTGAGATAAAAGATGGTGAACCGGGTAAATTAATTCGCGCAGCAGATTTTGGTTTGAAGTCAGCTGAGAAAAGAAAGATGGAAGACCCGAAAGACAAGACTAAAGAAATTGAATATGAAGAAAAGTTTATGGTTGTGATGGTCAATGGCAAACCAACCTGGGTTGATCCTAATGATGAAAAAAATCCTGTTTATGGTGATTTATTTGTTGACACTGAATTAACAAATAAAGAAGGAAAGAAAGTAAGAGTTAAATCCGGTTTGCAAATTCTAAAAGAATCTGCTGAAGAAAATTCAATTACAAAGTGGTGTGAGATTGCCGGAGTAAATGAAAAAGATGTTATTGAAGTTGCACGCGAACTAACAAGTTATGGAAAGCAAGCGGCCGTTGATATTCATCGAGGACCAGCGCAGCATACAAATGGATTCTACAATGTACTAAGCTGGATGTCTTTAAATATGCTTCTGGGAAATTTTGATTGGGCTGGTGGTATGTGTAAAGCTACTACCCATAAATACGATGGTTCAAAAGGGGGAATCTTCGATTTAACAAAAGTTAAAGGAAAAATTCCAACTTTCGGGATAAGTTCTATTCGTCACGATGTTGACTATGATAAAACAACAATCTTTGAAGGCTATCCTGCAAAACGAAACTGGTATCCGCTTTCATCAGATATTTACGAAGAAATTATTCCAAGTATTGGCGATGCGTATCCATATCCAGTAAAAGCTTTGTTCTTTTATATGGGAGCGCCAACTTACGCACTTCCTGCTGGTCATACAAACATCGAAGTTCTTGCAGATGTTAATAAACTTCCTTTATTCTTCTGCAGCGATATAATAATCGGCTCAACATCAATGTATGCTGATTATATCTTTCCGGATCTGTCATATCTTGAGCGATGGGAGTTTCAAGGTTCGCATCCGAATATGCCTTCTAAAGTTGAAAATGTTCGTCAGCCAGTTATCTCTCCTATTCCTGAAAAAGTAAAGGTATATGGCGAAGAAGTTCCCTGCAGTCTTGAAGCATTGTTTATGGCTTTGAATGAAAAACTGGGATTAAAGGCATTCGGTAAGAATGCTCTTGGTGATGGATTGGATTTAACAAAACCAGATGATTTTTATCTGAGAGCAATTGCAAATCTTGCTTATACCGAATCACCCGTGCCAGATGCAGACGATAGAGAACTCGAAGTATTTTCAAAAGCCCGCAGACACCTCGATAAATCTGTTTTTGATGAGCAGCGATGGAAAAAAGTTGTTGGCGAGGAGAATTGGCGTAAAGTAGTTTATATTCTGAACAGAGGAGGTAGATTTGAAGATCACGATAAATCATTTGATGGTGAAAAACTTAAACATCGTTATGCTGCATTATTAAATCTTTATCAGGAAAAAACAGCAACGAAAAAATATTCAGCAACTGGAAAACATTACTATGGATATGCAAAGTATCTTCCAATAATGAATTATGTGCAGGATAGAGTTGATAAAATTTCCGAAGGTTATGATTTACATTTGATTACACATAGAACAATTACGCAAACAAAATCAAGAACTATTGCGGCTTATTGGCTGCAGCCAATTATGCCCGAAAATGGAATTCTGATTAATCCAAAAGATGCTGCAAAACTTGGTATCAGTAAAGATGATAAAGTAAGAATTATCAGTGCTACTAACATTGAAGGTAAATGGGATTTTAAAAATGGAAAGACTAAAGATATAGTTGGTAAAGTTGTTTTAACTGAAACGATGAGACCGGGAGTAATCTCTTTTGTGCTAGGATTCGGTCATTGGGCAACCGGCTCAGAAGACTTTGAAGTTGATGGTGAAACAATTAAAGGTGATCCGCGCAGAGCTAAAGGTTTACACGCTAATGCTGTAATGTGGACGGATTCATCATTACGAAATAACACCTGTATGGTTGATCCTGTTGGTGGTAGCGTTTCGTTTTATGATACGAAAGTTAGATTAATTAAAATTTAGTATTTTTCGTAGTTCTTTAAAATATTTTCTCCGAGTTGATGAGTCTAAAAAGTTTATTTTTACCACAAAGAACACAAAGTTCATCACAAAGATTCACAAAGAAGCCTTCGTGTTCTTAGTGAAAATCCTTAGTGTAACTTTGTGGTAAAACAAAAACTTCACGATTCATCAACCGACTTGTCTGGCTTCAGACAGATAGGGTAAGTCTGGAAACGGACTTGTCCCGCTTTAAGCGGGATAAACCTGCCAGTTCGTCGATTAAATCGATGGGACGCTTTGCAAAGGAGAGTTTAATAAAATGATTTTGATTATTCATTAATATTTTTTTAAACCCCGCAATGCAAAGCGGGGTTTTTTATTGTTCGTTCTCTTAGTGTCCCTTTGTGAAAATCCTTTGTGAACTTTGTGGTTAT
>NZ_BAAJAO010000042.1:0-8852 GCF_057554405.1 Rosettibacter sp. KY25
ATCCGCCTATGGCGGACCACCGACCCTAATTGATTAAAAGGCTTATCCATAAATAAAAAATCCTGCTTTAATGCAGGATTCTTTTTAGTGAGCGCGGGTGGGCTCGAACCACCGACCCTTTGCTTAAAAGGCAAATGCTCTACCCCTGAGCTACGCGCCCTTATTTTTAATTTTTGAGGCACAAATATAATTTTTACTATGAAATTTTCCAAACACTGTGAAAAAATATTCACTTATAAAATTTCTATACCTCTTAAATATCTTTTCTAAAAATTTTTATACTAATTAACAATTTTAAGTATTAATTCGATAATTAATTAAAGATGAATAGATAATAGATTATTATGCTCAATTTAAAAACTCAGGAGAAATCCTTCCATGTATAAATTACTAATATTTCTAACTATAACTTTTATGATTCAAGCGCAATCAAATAATTATAAAAATTTGACTTTGGAAGACTGTATAAGATTAGCTTTAGAAAGAAATAAACAAAAAGAAATTTCTTTGCAAGCTATTAAAAAAAGTGAGGCTCAGTTAAAACAAGCTAAATCTGCAAAATACCCACAATTGGAATTTGCTTCGTTTGCTTTTTTGAACGATGAAAATTTTACTTTTGTTCAACCACCTCTAAAAATTGAACTGCCGCCAATAAACATGGGTACATTTTCATTGCCTTTTTCATCAATTGAAATTCCACCTCAAAAATTTTCTGTTGCAGAAAATAAAAGTATACTTTCGGATGTTTCTTTTGTTTATCCCTTATACTCAGGAGGGAAAATTAATTCTGTTATTGAACAGGCAAAATTAGGATTGTCAATTGCCCAAAAAGATTTGGAATTAACAGAAAGTGAAATAAAGTATAATGTTAAAAAAACATTCTATTCAGTTTTAATGGCACAAAAAGTAAACAATATTTTTAATGATGCTTTGATTAGATTCGAAACTACATATAAACTTACAGAAACTTTGTATAATGCCGGCTCTGAAAATGTAAATAAACTTGATTATCTAAAAATTAAAATGGCATACGAAACATTCAAGGGTTTGAATGAAACTATCTCCTCAAATTTAATAACAGCTTTATCTGCATTAAAATTTTTAATTGGTATAGAACAAAATGATGAATTAACCATTGTCCCTGAAGCAAATCAATATGACAGCTCTGCAGTGGAAAAATATTTGGAATCAGAATTACTAAATGAATCAAATATAAATATGCAGAAGATTAACAATGCAATAAAAGTATTTGAATATAAAATTAGAGAAGCTAAGAGTGATTATTATCCATCAATTGCATTGATAGGAAGTTATAAAAGAATGGATAACACTTATAAATATGGATTCTCAACTAAAGAAAATCAAAATATTTTTTCGATAGGAATAGGAATGAAATGGTCATTGTTTAGCGGCTTTAGAACAGATGGAAAGGTAGAAGAAATAGAAGCTGAATTATTTCAGTTGCAGAATAAAAAATTATACTTGAATGAAGGATTGAATTTGCAAAAGGAAAAATTGCTCAACGAATTAAAAGCAGCAAACATCCAGGTTGAATCAGCAAAGAAAGCTATGGAAACGGCAAGTGAATATCGAGAATTGCAGCTGAAAGCTTATATGAATGATGTGGGTTCTGTATCTGATTTTATCGAAGCACAATTATATGAATTATTTCTTAGTGCACAATATGAATATGCTCAATTCAATCGTATATGTACAATTTTAGAATTGGAAAAAATTTTTGGTGATATTCAGTAAAAAATCTTTAAACAATATTAGAAAAACTTAGATGAAATCATTTAATAAAAAATATTTAATTCTTGTTTTTTTATTGTTTTCTCTTAATAATATTATACTTAAAGCACAAACACAGATAGATACTGTTCGGTGGGGATTTTATTTTACTTCTGTGGATGAAACTGTTGCAAATAAAATAGGAGAGTCATTAAAATACTGGGTGGATTTTATTAAGAAAAAATCTAATGACAAAAAAGTTAGAGATGCAGTTTTTATCAGTAAACGTTACACTTCAATATCAGATTTTTTGAATGATGTTCGCAAAAACAAAATTGAAGTAATAAGCTTTCCTTCATTAACTTATTTCAAAAGCGGGGTTAATGATTATTTCTATCCAGCTCTTACAATTTCAAAATCATTAGAAAGCAAATATGAAAGATATTTAATAATAAGCAATGAAAATGGAGCTGATAATATCGAGAAATTAAACAATGCTGAATTGAATATTCCAAAATTATATACAGACGAACTGCTGATTACATGGATAAAATCAAAATTTAATATTCATGATTTATCTTCAAAGAAGAATAAAATAAAAATTGTTAGAACAACAAAAACGGAAATCCAATTAATCAATTCAGTATTTTTTAATAAAATCGTTTATGCAGTGGTTTCAGAAGCATCATACTTATTAGCAAAAGAATTGAATCCCCAAATAAAAAATAAAGTTAAGGTATTAAGTACCTCGCCAGATTTTCTATATATAGTAATTGCATTCAATAAAAAAATTAAAGATTACGTTGCAGAGAAAATTATTAACCTTTGCTTGAATATTCATAACTCGGTCGAAGGACGACAGATACTTAATCTAATACAAGCAGAAAAATTTTATACAGTTAATGATTCAGATTTAGGAGAAACAAAAAACTTAATAAAGTATTTGCAATCTAAAATTAATTAGTGCAGTAATTTGAGATGAAATGTAAATACGTATTGTTTGGTTCGAATAATTCAATATTTCATAATTTATGATGATTATAAAAATGAGAAACTTTATTTAAATAATTTCAATATTCGTTTTCTTTTTATGTTTTATTAACAAGCATATTCATGCTCAATCAGAAAAGAGTATTCTTAGATAGGCTCTTTATTTCCCTACTATTGAAAAAAATTATATGAAGCAAATTAATGAATCGTGGGATTACTGGTCTAAGTTGTTTCTAAAAAAATTAAACAACAAAGGTCTTGAAGGAGGAAAATTTACTGTTCAACAATATTTTTCGAAAACACAATTATTAGAGGATATTAAGCAAGATAAAATTGATGCCATAGCTTTGTTTTCAATTCATTATATAAATGATGGATTTGACAAATTCTTTTATCCTGTGTTTACTTCATCAAAATCATTAGAAGAGAAATTTCAGAAATATATACTAATCTGCAATATAAAGGAAGAAGTTGGTAAGTTAAATGATATTAAGAATGCCGAAATTCATATCCCAAAATCGAGCGAAACTGAGCTGATGAGTATCTGGATTAAATCAAAATTTGATAATAAAAAATCTTCTAATGAAAAAATTATTTTTAGCAAATCACACAAAAATGAAATTCAATTGATAAATGAAATATTTTTTGGTTCTACAAAATATGCAGTAGTTACAGAAACCTCTTTTTCTGTAGCTAAAGAATTGAATCCACAAATAAAAAATAAAGTAAAGATGATTGATGCTTCGCCGCCTTTAGTAAATCTCATAATTGCATTAAGGAAAGGATATAACAAAGAATATGAAAATATCATATTAGATATTAGTTTGAACTTTCATAATTCTACAGAAGGAAAACAAATATTAAATCTTGCACAGGCAGCACGCTTTGTAGCAATTAATGATACAGATTTGCTGGAAACAATAAAATTAATAAAATCATCTAAAACAAAATCACAATAATAAAGATTAAAGTGAAATACAGATTTGTAATATTATCAACAGTTGTATTCATTTTAATGAATGGACAATACACAGCAAAAAATGAAAATCTTAAAGCAATACTTGGATTTTATTCACCTGATATTAATGCTAATGGAGGGATGGTTAAAGAATCCTTTAGTCAATGGGTTGAAGAAATCAGAAAGATATCTACTTATAAGCCCTTCAAAACACTAGTTGTAGATTCTCGTTTTTTCAACACACCAAACGAGCTTTATAGGGAAGTAAAAAGTAATTTGCTTGATATCATTAATATTAATTCATGGGATTATTATAAATTAAACTTTGCAGATAAATTAAAACCAATTTTAGTAGCAAGTTCAAATGAAATAGAAAAGAAAGAAAGGTTTTATCTTATCAAACATATAAGTAATCCGGTTGAAGGTATAGCACAACTTATAAATCAAGAAATAGTTTTACCAAAATATAACTCTAACCAGCTTGCAAAATATTGGCTGCAAGTTGAATTATTCGAAAAATTAGGGAAGAAGAAATATAAAACAGTTAAAATTGTTGAATCTGGCAACAGCGACCAAAATGATTTATACTCGGTTTTTTTCAAAAGAATAAACTATGCAGTCGTAAGAGAAAGTACCTATCTAATAGCACTTGAGTTAAATCCTCAATTAAGAAAACACATATCTATTCTTGCAAAATCACCAGGATACATTTATTACTTTGCGGCAGCAAGAAAAAATTACAATAATGAATTATGTGAAGAATTAATAAAACTTGGAATGAATCTCCATACATCAGTAGCAGGAAAACAAATATTGAATTTAATGAGAGGTGTTAGAATTTTCCCGATTACGGAAGAAGATTTAAAAGAATCTAAAGAATTATTTATCAGATACAATAATATTTTTAATAAGAATTTCTAAAGTGAATAAAAAAATAAAAATATCACGAGCTTATTTTTCATATATATGGATGCTAGTTAAAAGGTGGTTTAGCAGTATTACTGCAAGAATAACATTGCTTTCATGGGCTATCTTACTAATTTCTACAATAATTTATGCTTTTTTCTATTACATTAATCAGAAAAATGTAATCCAGCAGAGAATGCAGTTTGAAGCAAAGAATATTGCTGAATCAATTATTCAAGCAGAGGGAACAACAATTTTTACAGAGGACTATGGCGGCATTATCGATTTTTGCACTCAACTGATTTCAAGTTCACAATCAATGGATTTTATTGTTCTTTCTAAAAATACAGGATTATCATTAATATTTGACAAAAAAGGCTGGCGATTTGAAGAACTTGGAATAAAATCTATCAAGCCTACTGAAAGAGAATCAGGACAAATAACATTTGTGAAGTTATTTAATAAAGAATATTATTTGTTCACCAAACCTTTTATATATACAGGAATTAATTGGGGGTACATTCATATAGGCATCTCTCTTGATTCATACAACAAAGCAATGGAGAACTTGTTCTCAAGAATGATGCTTTTTTCAACTATTTTCATAATTCTTGGTTCATTTGTTGCATTTCGATTTTCTCAAATGATTACTAAACCAATCGGCGAGTTAGTAAGCACAACTTATGAAGTTGAAAGAGGGAATTTAAATGTTCAGGTTAATATTGATCGAAAAGATGAAATAGGATTTTTAGCTAAGTCATTTAATTTAATGATTGATTCTCTAAGAAAAAGTACAGAGCTTCTTGAATCAAAGATCAAGGAAAGAACTTATGAACTGGAGCAATCAAACCTATTGCTTATTGCTGAAATCAATGAAAGAAAGAAAACAGAAGAGATGCTGAAAAAATACACAATAAAACTTGAGACATTAGAAGAAATTTATAAAGGAATTATTAATGCTAATTCACCTTATGAAGTCTTTAGCAATACAACAGAATTGATTTATAGAAAACTAATTCAATTTAAGATAGCAGAGCTTTCATTCTTTGATAAAGAAAGAAGAAAAGTGCTTGTTAATATTTGCATAAGAACTGATAATTTCTTTGATGTAAAAACTGAAGAGTATGACTTTGATAATTATTACGGACTCAATAAAAGTCTTGATATGCCATATTATTTGCAGACAGATATGAGAAATGCAGAAAATAAAAATCAGCATGAAAAAGAGATTTATCAAAGAGGAATCATTTCATATATCTCATTGCCACTTCATTTCCAAAATGAATTGATTGGTGAATTGAATTTTGGTTTTGATGAACCTTTAGAAGTTGAAGACGAAAAATTCGGTATTCTGTATGAAATTTCTCATCATATTTCAGTCGCAATAGTTCAATTATATTTAGCAGAAAAATTAAGACTAAATGCAGAAGAATTAAGGACTTCACTTAAAGAAAAAGAAACATTGCTTAAAGAAATTCATCATCGTGTGAAAAATAATTTACAGGTCGTATCAAGTCTGTTGTTTTTACAGTCAAAATTGTTGCACGATAAAGAAGCAATTTCGGTATTTACAGAAACTCAGTTAAGAATTCGTTCACTTGCTCTTGTACATGAAAAACTATATCGTTCAAAAAATATAAGCGAAATAAATTCTCATGAATATATAAAAAATCTTCTCACAAATATCTTTGAGACTTACCGATTTAATACAAGTGACACAGAAATAAAATTAGATATTGATGATATTAAATTAACAGTTGATAAAGCAGTCCCAATAGGTCTATTGTTGAACGAACTTATAACAAATGTTATAAAATATGCTTTTCCACAAAATAAAATGTCTGAATTGCAAAAAAAATTTGTGGAAATAGCATTTAAGAAAAAGGAAGATTCTAAACTGGAATTACTTGTAAGCGATAATGGAGTAGGATTGCCAGAATCTTTTGATATTGAAAAAAATGATTCATTAGGTTTGAAAATAGTTACAAGTTTGGTATCACAATTAGATGGTAAATTGTTAATTAATCCCAAAAACAATACGGAATTTAGAATTATTTTTTCTAATAACTGATAGGAATTAATTATGGCAAGAATATTTATTGTAGAAGATGAATCAATATTTGCTTTAGAACTACAGCAAAGAGTAATTGATATTGGACATAGTGTTGCTGGAGTTGCAGATAATGGGAAAGAGGCAATTGAAAAAGTGCTTGATGTAAAACCTGATTTAATTTTGATGGATATTCATCTTAAAGGTGAAATTGATGGAATTCAAACTGCACAACAAATATTATCAAAATACCGAGTTCCGATTGTTTATTTAACAGCTTATTCTGATGATGAAACAGTAAGCAGAGCAAAAATAACATCCCCCCATGGCTACCTTGTAAAACCAATAGAAGACAGAGAATTATATATATCAATTGAAGTTAGTTTGGCAAATTTTGAAATAGAGAAGAAACTCAGAGAAAGTGAAAGAAAATTATCAATTACTTTGCAATCAATTGGGGACGGTGTAATTGCAACGGATGTTAATGGAAATATAACAATAATGAATCCCACGGCAGAAAAAATGTGCGGCTGGTCTTTCGAAGAAGCAAAAGGATTACCGATAACTAAAGTATTTAACATCGTAAGTGCAATTGACAGAGGAAAAATAAATAATCCCGTAGAAGAAGTTTTAAGAACTGGTAAAATTGTCGAATTAGCTAATCATACAGTTTTAATTTCACGCGATGGAACTGAAAGACATATATCAGATAGTGCTTCACCAATTAAAGGTGATACTGGTGAAATTGAAGGAGTTGTACTTGTATTTTCTGATGTAACAGAAGCATATAAAAATCGGGAATTATTACGACAATCAGAAAGATTATATCGTAATGTAGTAGAAAATGCAAGTGACATAATTTATACAATTGATTTAGAAGGGAATATTTTACAAGTAAATGCAGCGGGTTCCAAATTATTAGGTTATTCGATTGATGAAATAAAGAAAATGAAATACCATAGTTTTATTGCAAAAGAATATTATGAATTAGTAAGAAATCATTTTTTGAAGCAATATACTAATAGAGAACAAACAACTTATCTTGAAGTACCGATAATCAAAAAAGATGGAAAGCGAATATGGCTTGGAAGCAATCTTAATTTATTATATGAAGGGGATAATATTAAAGGTTTTCATGTTATATCGCGTGATATAACAGACAGAAAAAATCTTGAATTCAGTCTAATTGAAGCAAAAGAAAGAGCAGAATCTGCAAATAGATTAAAAGATGCATTCATTGCTAATATTTCTCATGAAATTAGAACTCCTCTTAATGGATTGCTTGGAATGATCTCTGTTCTTAAGGATATTTTCAGTCCATATATTACAGATAATGAAAAGAAATATTTTGATGCGATAGATAAAGCAAGTAATAGAATCATAAGAAATATCGATTTAATACTTAACTATTCACGAGTTCAGGTAGGCGAGTTTAAAACAAATCCTCAATACTTAAGATTAGATGAAATATTGAATGACTTATATGTTAGTTTTTCAGTAACTGCAAAACAAAAAGGTCTTGTGCTTAAATACGAAAATAATGTGGGAGATACACAAATCTATTCAGATAGTTACAGCATCAATCATATATTTTCCAATCTTATTGACAATGCAATCAAATATACCAATGAAGGCTCTGTAAGTATAATTCTTTATCGAAATCATGAGGGAAATTTAGCTGTTGATGTTGCAGATACAGGAATTGGAATCTCAAAAGAATATATGGATGATATATTTAAACCTTATACTCAAGAAAGAATTGGTTACAACAGGCCATACGAAGGTGTTGGTCTTGGTTTATCGTTGGTAAAAAGTTTGGTTGATAAAATCAATTCCAAAATTTTTGTTAAAAGCATTAAAGGCAAAGGCACAACTTTTACTATAGTGCTGAATGATATGCAATTAGCAAGTGATGCAGATAAATTAGAGAAAGCGGAAACTTTAGAACGTAAATCTGAGAATCAAACCTCTTCCCCAATATCATCAGTTCCAAAGGTGCTCGTAGTTGAAGATGAAGAAATAAATCAATTATATCTTTCAAAAAAATTAAGTAACATCTGCGATGTAGTAATTGCTGAAAGAGCAGAAGATGCTTTGGATAAAATAAGTAAAAATGATTTTGATATTATTCTAATGGATATTTCATTAAAAGGAATGATGGATGGATTGCAATTAACAAAGGAAATAAAGTCAAAAGAGAATCTAAAACATATTCCA
>NZ_BAAJAO010000043.1:0-8828 GCF_057554405.1 Rosettibacter sp. KY25
CCAAATAATTTGGCTGCATGGTCTGCACTGTCAAAAACATATGAAGTTGTTTGATAAATAGGAACTGCTCGTGCATTTGTAGCCTTGTCTGGTTGTTGTCCTGCATGCAGTTGCAATGTTTCGAATCTGTATTTTTTGTTCATTTTATCTCCTCTATTGTTTGTATATAAAAAAAAACCTCTTCGGGAAGATTCCAGAAGAGGCTAATGAAAAATTCTCTTTCTCATCTTTCCCGCAACATAAAGTTGGGGCAGGATTTGGCACCTTTCCCAATTAGGGATGGTTGCCAAGGTGTCATCGGGCCTGTTCCCTCGACCTTTCTTGATGATACTTTTTATTAAAGAACAAACTTAGTTTTAGCAAAAATATATTTTTATTAACCGCTTGTCAAGATATCAATGAAAATTTATAAATAATTATGAATTTTTATTCACATTCAAAAATTACCGGTTTGTAAATAATTCATCATGAAGAACATTCAATGCAGTCTTCAGATGTTCTTTTTTAATTACAATTGTTAAATTCAATTGTGATGAGCCCTGTGCAAGTGCTATTGTATTAATTCCATTTTTACCTAAAGCAGATAAAACCATGCCAGGAACACCAGGTGTATTTAATAAATCTTCTCCAACAACAGCAAGCATCGATAGATTTTCAATTATTTCTACTCTTTTTATTTGGTGTTCAAAAATTTCTAACTTGAGTTCTGTTTCAATTGCTCTTTTAGCTTTCGAACTATCAGAAGGAAAAACGGCAAAACAAATTGTATGTCCAGATGAACCTTGTGTAATCAAAAGAACTTTTATTTTTTCTTTTGCAAGAGCATTAAAAATTCGAGCAGAAATTCCTTCTATTCCAATTAAACCACTTCCTTCCACCTGAAGCATGTGAACATCATCAATCGATGAAATTCCTTTCATGTTGAATTTAATATTTGGCTCTCGCGGCAAAATTAATGTTCCTTTGAAAGATGGATTGAAGGTATTTTTGATTCTAATTTTTATTCTTTTTTGCAAAGCTGGAAGTAATGTCGGCGAATAAATTACTTTGGCACCAAAGTGAGACATTTCCATTGCTTCTTCATATGTTACAGCTTTAAGTGGAAATGCATTTGGTACTTTACGCGGGTCAGCGGTCATAATTCCATTTACATCTGTCCATATTTCAATTTCATCAACATTTAATGCTGCTCCAATAATTGAAGCAGTAAAATCTGAACCGCCTCGTCCCAATGTAGTTGTTTCCCCGCTGATTGTTGATGCAATAAATCCAGTAACTATCTGCAGCTTTTTGTGTTTTGAAAAATATTCTTTAATCAATTTTGTTGTTATTTCATAATTAACTTTTGCATTGCCAAATTGTTCATCAGTTTTAATTATTTTTCTTGCATCTAAAAATTCGCACTTAAGTCCTCTTGAGTTCATTGTTTGAGCTATGATATAACATGATAAATATTCACCAAAACTCATTACTTTATCGAGTGTTCGGGCTGTAAGTTCTTTTAATAGAAATACACTTTTTAGAACTGCGTATAATTCCTCTAATGTTTGCTCAACAAATTTTTTTGGCTTTTCAATTTTTGTATTTGGAATCAAATCACTAAGTGTCTTCAAATGTTTTTCTTTTATCTTCAAAAAATTTTCTTCAAATGTTTCATCACCTTTACTTGCTTTTTTTGCAGTATTGATTAAATCATCAGTTACACCAGACATAGCAGAACAAACAACTGCAATTTTTTCTTTTCTTTTCAGATAATCAGAAATAATTTCAATTACAGAATTTATTCTTTCCGAGCTGCCGACTGATGTTCCACCAAATTTTAAGACTTTCATTTTAGATTGCCTCTTCAAAAAACTTCTCTTTATTAAATTTATTTATTAACATTATTAAATTTTCTTTGATAAGCAAAATCAACAATCATTTTCAAAACTGTATCGTATGAATAGCCTGCATGAGATGCAGACCTCATGAAGCCGGCATCTTCCTGTAAATCTGGATTTGGATTGACTTCAAGGACAAAAAGTTTATTGTCTTTCGAAAGACGCATATCAACTCTTGCATAATCTCTGCATCCTAAAGCCGAAAAACATTTTAATGCAATTTTTTCTGCTTGAATTCTAATTTTATCATCAAGCGGAGCAGGACAAACCGGAATTGTTTTATGATATGCTATGTGATAAGGGTCCCACTTTGCCTGAAAGCTTACTATTGGATGCAAATCTTCCGGCAATTCTGAAAAATCTATTTCACTAATAGGAAGCACTTCAGGTTTTTTATCACCAAAGACTGCAACATTAAGTTCTCGTCCCCATATAAACTCTTCAATTAAAACTGGTTGATTGAGATAATCAAAAAGATATTTTATTCTCTTTCTCAAAGAATCAATATTGTAAACAACAGCATCATTGTCTATTCCAACACTTGCATCTTCATAAGCAGGTTTAACAATCAACGGATAATGTAAACTATGTTTTAATGATTCATCTAAAGATTTTATAATTTTAAATCGAGGAGTTCTAATTCTAAGTGAACTTAAAATTCGCTTTGTCAAAACTTTATTCTGACATGTTCCCAATGTAATTGGTGGAGCACCTGTATAAGCAAGATTTAACAGTTCTAAAAGACCAGTAAAATTCATTTCGAGCTTTGGCTGGTCTTTATAAAGTTCAACAAGATTAAAAATTACATCAGGTTTATTCTTTTCTAAATCCTCTAAAAAGAAATTTAAATTGTCTTTAATATTCAATAGATAAGCATCATAACCTGACTTTTTAAGAGAATTCACAATTTTTTCATATTCATAAAATGGGTGAGTCTCTTCAATTTCAAAATATGGTGTAAAATCTAAACTTTCTTTCTTTTCCTTCTTTTGATAAACATGCGGGTCAACATCGTTAAAAACTACTGCTACTTTCATAGGTTTGAAAAATTTTTTTCACAAAGAAAATAAAAAAGTTGGGGATAACAAAACTTTTATTATTTTTGCTGCAGTTTGAAAACAGGGATTAAAATTTGAGTTTTTACCCGCAGCCAAACAAATACCAGTGTGGTCCCTTTGCTCTCAAATATGCACTCGTCATGCTTGGAATTTTTAAGGACGAAGATCAAATTGGGATTATTGCAGGAAGCACATGGTGGGCAGGAACTGATGAATTTGGACTTGCACGAGCTGCAAGAAGATTTAACTGCAGAATGAAACACTTTCAATCCAGCAATCCTGATGATGCAAGACGAATGCTGATTCAAAATCTTAAGAAAGGTTATCCATGCATTCTTAGCGTTAAAAACTGGGAACATTGGAATACAGTTGTAAGCTATCAAAAAGGAAAATTTGTTGTAATTGATAGTGAACTCGAAAAAGTGGTAAGTGTTGTTACTTCAACTCAATTATTAAGAAATTGGAAATATATAGAAAAAGGAACAGACATTATTAGTTACGATGGTTATGCATTAATTCCCAAATTTAAAGTTCATACACGAGCAAAGTTTACTCCAGAAAAAGCAATTCAATTGATGTATGATAAAAATGAAGACCTCGCCCGCAAGTGGGACCAATATACAAATGATTTAATAACAATTTGCAAGCCACGCACAAAGCTTAGTTATAATGTAATTACATTTACAGAATTCTTAAGAAGAAATGAATTAAATCTTGTAAAGCGAGTAGCCAACTGGCACGGCGAACCAACCTATTCAGAGCTGAAGAAAATTCTAATGAATATGAAATTTGTTGCTGAGGTTTATGACCTTGTAATCCCAGAAGATGAAGAAAAAAGAGCTGCAATTGATGTAGCATCTATTTTAATGATGTATTCATGTGGTAAATATGGAATGACTCCAATTTATTAAAATCTACTTAAGATATTTCTTTGGATATTCAAACAAAAAAATTTCTCCTGTGTCTCGTTCTATTTCTTCCCACTTTTTTAATCTAAATTCAATGCCTACAATTCCGCATGTTGGGATGTTGTCAATAAATTTATTTCCAAGAAAGTTTGCAAAAGATGTTAAACCTGGATTATGACCCACAATCATTACTGAAGAGTAAGTTTCTGGAATGTTATTCACAATATCACAAAGTTCTTTTATTCCTGCTTCATAAATTTTTTCTTCTATAATGAAATTTTCTTTTTTAATATGTAATTCTTTTGAAAATATTTCTGCGGTTTTTAATGAACGCAGAGCATGACTTGAATAAATTGCATCAACAGAAATTTCTTTTTGCCTAAACAGTTTTGCCATGAAAGGAGCATCGCGTTTTCCTCTTTTATTCAAAGGGCGTTCGATATCGGAAAGAGATGAATCGTCCCAGCTTGATTTTGCATGTCTTAAAAGAAATAATTGTTTCATCAGGATTGCGAAAGTTTGCTTAATTCTTCTTTCAACTTCTCAAGGTTTTTAGTCTTTTGAGCATTGAATTCTTTTCTTGCAAATTCTGTAAAGAATTTATGTTCGCTTAAAAAATCGATGCTTTTCTTCAGCCATTCAGCTTCTGTTAATTGTCTTCCAAAATAAAATTCAAATTCCTCACGGAATAAATCATTACGGTCTTTAAAACTTTTCTTGCCAAGATGAGATAAATCAGAATCACAAATAATTTCTTCTAAGATGTTTTCAGGTTTCTGAGGAACTTTTGTAGCCAAAATACATTTTTTAATTTTTTCTATTTTTTCTTTTGGATAGTTTTCTTTCAAAAGAAATTCTTCTGCGTACTTTGCACTAATTTCTTCATGACCTTCTACTTTTTCAATATAACCTAAATCGTGAAACCATGCTGCAATTATCACAATTTCAAGTTCTTCATCACTTAGATTTGAAGCTCTACCAATTATTTCTGCAGTCTCGGCTACATTTCTTGTGTGGTCGACATCGTGATAAACATGATTCGAAGAGATTCTTGATTGAAGAAGCGACAGAACAAATTCCTTAACTTTTTCAATTAACTCATAATTCATAACATAATCTCAGCTAATCTTAAATAAAAAATAATAATTTTTTTTACATACTAAAATTTATTTTAATTGATTTGAATCATAAAAAGATAATTAATTTTAACAAACAAATTTTTGAGGTTTTTATGAAGTCATTAAAAGGAAAAATAGTTTTTATAACTGGAGCTACATCCGGCATCGGCAAAGCATGTGCTTATGCTTTTGCTAAAGAAGGAGCAAACATTATAATTAATGCAAGAAGATTAGAACTGCTGAATGAAATAGAAGATGATATCAGAAAAAAGTATGATGTAAAAGTTTATTCATTCAAATTAGATGTTCGAAACCGCGAAGAAGTATTTAATTCAATTAATTCATTGCCAGAAGAATGGAAGAAGATTGATATACTTGTTAATAATGCTGGACTTGCACGCGGATTAAATAAATTTTATGAAGATAATCCCGATAACTGGGAAGAAATGATTGATACAAATGTGAAAGGATTATTGTATGTAACTTATGCCATTCTGCCAGGAATGATTGAAAGAAAATCAGGACATATAATAAATATTGGTTCAATTGCCGGACACGAAGCTTACCCTCGAGGTGCAGTTTACTGCGCAACAAAACATGCAGTCGATGCAATTACAAAATCTCTTCGAATGGATACAATTGACAAAAATATTTTAGTCAGCACAATTGACCCAGGGCTTGTTGAAACAAATTTCAGCCGTATCAGATTTGATGGAGATGAAGAGAAAGCTAAAGCAGTTTATAAAGGTTTAACTCCACTTACAGGTGAAGATGTAGCCGATGCAGTAATTTTTTGTGCTACTCGTCCGCCTCATGTCAATATAGCACAAATAACACTTCTTGCAGCTCAACAGGCTACAGCGACAATTGTTTACAGGAAAGAATAAAAATTTCGGGGTTGTCTAAAATTAAGAATCAAAGTAAATACAAATTAGACAACCCCTAAAATCATACAAACATACTTACATCACCTGCACCAACACGAATTACTTCAGGTTCATCTTGACTTAAATCAATAATGCTTGAGGGTTCTCCTTCAAGAGCACCTGTAGATAACATTAAATCAACTTTAGTATTAAAAATCAATCTAATCTCTTCAGGGTCGAATAAAATTTCACCTTTTCGATTTGTAACACTCGTACTAACAATTGGATTACCCAGTTCTTTTGCAAGCATGAGAGCAACTTTATGGTCGGGAATTCTAATTCCAACTGTTTTTCTTTTTGTCCATAATTTTTTGGGAACTTCTTTTGCGGCAGGCAGAACAAATGTATATGGACCCGGCAATAATTTCTTCATTACTTTGTATGCATAATCAGAAACTTTTGCGTATTTGGAAATATCTTTTAAATCAGGACATATAAAGCTGTAGAGCTTTGTTCCCGTTTCATGTTTTATTTCATAAATTCTTTCAAGGGCTTCGTGGTTATAAATATCACAGCCAATTCCGTAAACTGTGTCTGTGGGATAAATTATCACCCCACCTTTTCTTAATACTTCAACAGCTTTATAAATATAACGCAGTTGAGGAGTAACGGGATGCAATTCATAGAATTCCATAATTCCTCCTTTATTATTTTGGAGAAAATTTTGTATGATAAATTCCCCCAAGCATATTTAGTTAGTAAGTAGCGAATTGACACTATAAATGTTAAAAGTTATTTGCTAATAGTCAACTCAAAAATATTTTCTTAGATTTATTTATTAAATTTTATGAGTTATGAAAAATAAAATTCCACGAGCAGTTGTAATTCTCGGCTTAATCAGCTTCTTTACAGATTTTGCAAGCGAGATGCTTTATCCAGTAACCCCAATTTTTTTGACTGCGGTTCTTGGCTCTTCTATGACTATCGTTGGCATAATTGAAGGCATAGCAGAAGTTACAGCAGGATTGCTGAAAGGTTACTTTGGTGCTCTCTCTGATAAATTAGGAAAAAGGTCAATCTTTGTAATAATTGGTTATGGAATTTCCGGAATTGTGAAACCCTTACCCGGAATTTTTCCTTACATATCAACTGTAATTTTTTCAAGAGTAACAGATAGAATTGGAAAAGGAATTAGAACGGCTCCACGAGATGCTCTTTTAAGCAGCTATTCAAGTGAAAAAAATTCCGGTTCAATCTTCGGCTTTCATCGTGGAATGGATACACTTGGTGCAGTTGCGGGACCTCTTACAGCAATTTTACTTCTTAAAATATTCCCAGAAAATTATCGGCTGATTTTTATTCTTGCATTTATTCCCTCGGTCTTTGCAATTGCATTTACATTTTTTGTAAAAGATGTTCATTCAAAATCATCAGAAATTAAAAAAAGTGTTCTCAAAAATTTCTGGAAAACTTCACCAAAAAACTACAAAATCATTTTGTTCATGTTAACTATATTTTCACTTGTCAACAGCAGCGATGTATTTCTAATTCTCAGGTCAAAAAATATTTCACATTCAGATACGAAGGCAATTATGGGATATATATTTTATAATGTTATTTATGCATTATCATCTTATCCGTTCGGAAATTTATCCGATAAATTTGGAAAGAAAAAAATTTTTGCTGCTGGTTTATTTATCTTCTCAATTGTTTATTTTGTTTTTGCAATTAATACAGAGCCAATTGTGATTTGGATATGCTTTGCATTATACGGAATTTATGCAGCATCAACAGAAGGAATTGCAAAAGCATGGATTAGCGATATTATCGACATTAACTTCCGCGGTTCTGCAATTGGTCTTCTTACAACTCTAATGAGTTTAGGTGTGATGTGTAGTTCAATAATTACAGGATTTTTATGGGATAAGTTTGGAGCTACTGTTCCTTTCCTGATTTCTTCTGTTGTAAGTTTTATTATTGCATCCACACTTTTAATCTGGAAAAAAGTTTAGGCAGGTTTCCTGCACTAAATCTTCTTTCCTTATCAAAAGCTAATTTGCTATTTTTTCAATAATAATTAAGAAAAGTAGGTTATGAGTAAAAATAAACTTGCAGTTGTAGCAGTAAGCGGTGGAATGGACAGCTGCGTAACAGCAGCAATCGCAAATCAGGAATACGAACTTGCTCTTGCTCATATCAATTATGGACAAAGAACAGAAAAACGAGAACTCCAAGCATTCAATGATATTGCAGATTTTTATGGTGTTGAAAAAAGATTGATTATAGACTTCACTCACTTTTCAAAAATTGGCGGTTCATCTTTAACCGATTACAATATTGAAGTATCAAAAGCTAATCTGCAAAGCAAAGAAATTCCTTCTTCTTATGTTCCTTTCAGAAATGCAAATATACTTTCTGTTTGTGTAAGCTGGGCAGAAGTGCTTAAAGCAGAAGCTGTTTTTATTGGTGCTGTATATGAAGATGCAAGCGGATATCCTGATTGCCGTCCAGAATTTTTTGAAGCATTTGAAAAAATGGTCGACTTAGGCACAAAACCAGAAACAAAAATAAAAATTGTTACTCCAATAATTCATTATTCAAAAGCAGAAATTGTTAAAAAAGGAATTGAATTAGGCGCTCCGCTTCATTTAACATGGTCTTGTTATCAAAATGAAGATGAAGCTTGTGGGATTTGCGACAGCTGTGCATTTCGACTTAGAGGATTTCAATTAGCTGGAATTGAAGACCCAATTCCATACAAAGAAAAACCAAAATATGTTTAACAAAAAAACAAAATACTATGAACGAGAAGCAAAAAATACTTGAGACCTTCCCAAATCCAAATCCTGAAAGAGATTATTTAATTATTCACACGGCACCAGAGTTTACTTCTCTTTGCCCCAAAACTGGTCAGCCCGATTTTGCAACAATAATTCTTGAATACATTCCAGACAAACTTTGTGTAGAATTAAAGTCCTATAAATTCTATCTGCAATCT
>NZ_BAAJAO010000044.1:0-7477 GCF_057554405.1 Rosettibacter sp. KY25
TATTACAGGTAGCTCTGTAGGCGGTTATATAATATTTGGTAATGAAAACTTTAATATAAGTGGAAGTATTACAAACTCAAGAACTCATGCATCAACAGCTTTAAAGATTGGTGCTGCAGGAACAGCAGGTAAGACCGTTACAATAGGCGGTAATGTTGTTAACCAGGGAACTAATACTACAAGTTTCGATTTAACAACTACAGGGGCTGTAAGTATTTCAGGAACAGTGCAATCTACTGCAAATGGAACAATTACTTTCCCAAATATTGCTGCAGCAACAATGACACTCGGTGGTTTCAACTGGTCTTCAGGAACATTTAATATTGCAACTCAAAATCAAGTATTGACTATAAATGGTACGGTAAGTATATCTGGTGGTACTGTTAACTGGAGTGCTGCCGCAGCTCAAACAATTACCATTACAGGCAACGCTTCATTTACTGGCGGTACAATAACAACTACAAATAGATCTAGTATTACATTAAATGGTGCCTCAATTACAATTGGCGGTGCAAGTTCTAATCCAACATTTGCAACTGCTGCAACAAAACTGGTAATTGGTAATCCAACTCCAACTCAATTAGTAACTGTAAATATTGGTTCATTAAACCCAGTTATAGCTGGTGATTTGGAAGTTAATAATACTACTGGATTGGCACAAGCAGTTAAATTCACTGGTGGTACATTAAATATAAATGGTGCTTTAATATTTACGGCTGGTAAAGTTGTGATTTCTGATATTGCTAATTTGGTTGTTAAAGGTAGCTCCGCTACGCCAGACTTTAATAATGCAGCAGGCTATGAAACAACTGAACAAGGTAGAGTTACGCTTGCAGGCTCTGGTGCACAAGATTTCGGTGGTGCTGGTACTTTTGGTACGATTGAATTTAATAATGGTTCAGGAATGGCTACCTCGTCAGCAGTTACTTTGACAGGAAATATTTACTTAACCAACGGTTTGGTAAGTAACACCGGTGGCGCAATAACTATTGATAATTCTACAGTATATCCTACAATTGTAAGAAATAATGGTAGCTTTAATGCCGCACCTACATTCAACTCAATGGTTAATGTAACTTACATTGGCGGCGATAAAGCTTCTGGTAACGAATTACCAACTGCAGCTGATAAATTAAATAATTTAACCGTTGCAACTACAACAGGTGCAAATGGTTCTAATAATGTTCCATTAAAAGGTGTTGTAGTTATTGGTACTTCAACAACAGTTAATGGAACTATTACGGTAAATACAGATCAAGCATTATTGATAGCAAATACAACTACCCTTACAATGAAGGGTGCTTCGATAGTATTAAATGGTGATATAGCAAATGTTGGTAGTGGTAAGTTATCTTTAGCCGCTTCAACTGGAACATCAATAACAGGTTCTGGATATTTGCCACCAGTTGAGATTGCCGCTGGATCTACAGGAAATGTAATTAATGGACCAAAAGCATTAATAAATCAATTGGTAGGTACAGATAATGAAAGAGGTGGTGGAGATGATTTCGACCCAACAACTACTTCAGCAAATGGTAACTTAACATTTGGTAACGGAACAGCTGGTTTAACTTTATCATTAAGCGGCGTTGCTTTTGATGGAACAGATTTAGGTTCTATTACTACAGCAAATGCAAATAATTCATTGGTACTTGGTTCTGATATCCAGATGTCAGGTAACTTAACTCATGCAGCTGGTACAATTGATTTAGGCGGTAAAACATTAACTCATTTAGGAACTGCTCCTGCAATAACAGGTGGTGCAGTTACTACAAATGGTACACTGACATTTGGTAACGGCAGTACCACAGGTGCAACAACCTTAACATTAAATACATCCGATGTTACTATTGCAGCAAATATAAATATTAATTTAGGAGCTGCTGGAACAGCATTTAATTTGGGTGGTGGTAATAATTTAATAGCTGCAGGTAATTTAACAGTTACAAAAGGTACTTTAACATTAGGACAGAACTTAACAGTAACTGGCTCTAACTTCACATTAACATCCAATGGTTCTGTCACTGGTGCTGGAGTGCTTAGATTAAATGCTGCTGTTCCTCCATTAACATTCAGTTATGAAGGATCACCAAGCATAAGTAATTTAAGAATTAGCAATAATGTAAATCTTGCAGGTGGTGGTACAGGATTGACAGTTACTTCATTATTTACACATGATGGCGGTGTTCTTAACTTTGGCAGTAGAAATCTTACTTTCCAAAGTGCATTTACAAGAACAGCTGGTTCTTATGCAGCTACAACTGGTTATATGATTCTTGATGCTAACGCTGCTTGGACAGTTGATCAAGGTGATGGTTTTTCAATTCCTAATCTGAGGTTTACAGCAAGTGGTGCAAGTAATTTAACATTAAGTAATGCTGCTGGTCGTGGTACAATTACTGTTACTGGCAATTTAGATATGCAGATGGGTAGCCAGACATTAACAACTAATGGTAAATTAGCTGTTGCAAATGGCGCTACTGTAAATTATACAAGCGGTTCAATTAGTGCTGCTCCTGCTTATGCCGGTTCAATTAAATTAGTTGCACTTAATGTAACGAGTGGTGCAAGCATACCTGCTAATATCTGGCCAAGCTCACCATCAACTCTTGTTAATACATTTGTTGTTAACAGTGCAGCACCTGGAAATACGGTTGGTTTACCAGGCAGCAGAACTGTAAATCAGGTATTAGACTTAAAACAAGGTACACTTGCTCTCGCAGCTAATACATTAACATTAGCAAGTGGTACAACAGTTTATAGAACAGAAAATGCTTCTGTAACAAAAACAACGGGTGGAATTTCTTTCCCATCTGATAAAAATGTAACTGTTGTATATCAACCAACAGCTGCTAGTACTGGTGGTGATATAACAACTGGTATAGAATTGCCTGCTGAATTAAGCAAGTTAGTAGTTACAAGAAGTGCAAATGTAGGTAATGCAAAATTAACTGTAGGATCAGCAGTAACTGTTAACGATTCGCTCTTAATAAGAAATAATTTAACAGCCACAGCACAAGTTACGGCTAAAGGCGCAGTTAAAATAGAAAAAGATAACTATTCAAACGCTACTGATCCTTCTGTAACATTTAGTGCAACAGCACCTTTAGTATTTGGTGGTGCAAGTGGACAAAATCTTGTTCTTGGTGGAAATCAGACCATTGGCTTTATGAAACTTGATATGCAGGGTACTAACCCAGTATTGAATGTTACTGGTGGTAATTTAAGAATTGATGATGATGCTACAGTAGGTAATGCAAATTCAGGAAAGATTATATTCGTTAACGGTATTCTAAATATGGGTACAAATACATTGATTTTAGATAGACCACAATTAATAGCAGATGGATTAGGATATGATAGAAGTGCAGTAACAGGCACAAAGGTAGGACATGTAGTAGGTAAAGTTCAAAGAGCTGCGGCTACAGGTGATGGTTCAACCGGTACCAATGGTAGATTTGAATTCCCAACTGGTACTTTAAGTGGACAATATAGACCTATAGCAATTACATTTACACCATCATATCCAGTAGGTAATGTTACAAATATAGTTGTATCGCATGTTGATGCTTCTCCACAAGGTACAGTTAACTTACCATTGGATGGTGGTAATGGTGTAAAAGTTGGTAACTATGCTAAATTCTATTGGTTAGTATCAACTACACCATCAAGCCTTACAGCTACACAGAACTTTGATATAGAATTACAAGCAAATAATATTGGATACCCATATACAAGTGATGCTCAATTAAGAATAATTAGAAGACAGGATGGTAATGCAGAAAGTAATGGCTGGTTCTTACAAGGAACTGCACCAAATTACTCTAACTATCAAGTAGTTTCTGGTACAGATACAACAGTAGTTGTAAGAACAACTTCTTCACAAGGTGGTTTAGTAACACAAGGAAGTAGATTTGCAATTGGTGTTCCAACAAGAGCTCCATTGTTTACTGCTCCAACAGCTTCTTCATTCTCAGTTAATGAAGCTGATTCATTGCAAATTCAATTTACAGCAGATCCACAGGATGTAGGCGAAACTGTAACATACAGCTTAGTTTCTGCTCCTTCATTTGTAACTCTTGGTGCAAACGGCTTGGTTAAAGTAAAACCAGGTTATGCTGACGGAAGAACTGCTCCATATACAATTACAGTTCGTGCTACAGATTCTGGTGGACAAACAGCTGATAAGACCGTTTCTGTTACAGTTGTAAATGTTAACAGAGCTCCAAGCTTTACAGCTACAGGCGCTTCTACAAAACCAACAGCTTCTGTAAAGAATACACAGGTATTCACATTTACATACACAGCAGTAGATGCTGACGGCGAAACATTAACATATTCAATAGCAAGCGTTTCACCAGCTCCAGCAGGTACCTACAATATTTCTGCTTCTCTCGGTACATTAACATTTACTCCTGCTATTGCTGATGCTGGTAAAGACTTTACATTTACAATTCAAGCAAAAGATCCAAACAATGCAACAGCAACAACTACTACAGTTGTAACTGTTACACATACATTGGCTAAAGGTGACTTGAACGGTTCTGGATTACCAGATGCTACAGATGCTTCTGATATCTTGAAACATGTTGTAGGTCTGGCTCCAATTACAGATCCAGAAAAATTATACGCTGCAGATGTTAATGGCGATGGTGAAGTTGGTGCTTATGATGCTGCATGGATTCTCTATTATGTAGCTAATGGTTCATTCCCAACTGCTAAGATTAGCGCTGCAATGGGTAATGTTGAATTCGAAAGAGCTACAAGTGAAAAAGGTGTAATTTCATTGCCATTAACATTAAAGAAGACAAGCGGCGTAGTTTCTGTTTACACAGAAGTTCAATTGACTGATGCAGTAGAATTCAAGGGTGTTTCAACATCATTACCAGAAGGCTGGGTAGCTTACTCTAACTTCGCAAATGGTGTTCTTAAGATAGCTATGGCTGGTACAACTCCATTGAAAGATGGTAATGTTGCTAATATCAACTTAGCATTGAAAGATAAAGAAGCTCAGGTTAACTTGAATGCATCTGCTAAGTTGAATGACCAGTCATTTGGTATGATGTCTGTTAAAGTAAAAGAAATACCTGCTGAATTCTCAATCAGCCAGAACTATCCAAACCCATTCAACCCAACAACCAGCATTAAATATGCTATTCCACAAGATGCAAGAGTAACATTGGTTGTATATGATATGTTAGGACAAGTTGTTAAGACATTAGTTGACCAAGAACAAGAAGCTGGTTACTACACAGTAAGATGGGATGGAACAAATGACTTTGGCAGCAAGGTATCTTCTGGTATCTATATTTATAGAATCATTGCTGGTAAATATACATCAACAATGAAGATGAACTTACTGAAGTAATTGCGCTTAGTTTAATTGAGTGGGGCGGTTTATCCGCCCCCTTAATTAATGATTTAAGCAGGTTTGTGTGTGTTAATTAAAATAATGGAAAAATAAAAAGAGGTAATAAATGAGAAGTTTCAAAATAAGCGTTGTAAAGTTACTGGTCAGCATTACAGCCGCAATGCTTATGTTAGGAACGAGTTCGTTTGCACAGGTTAATGTTACTTTTCCTACTGTTTCTGGTGCATCAGGTGTTCAGAAAACAGGCGCAATTACTGTAGGTGATTTAACAGGTAAAAATGTTATCGCATTTCAATTTTCATTAAGCTATGATAAGAATATAATTATTATTCCAGGTGTAGATGCAACTGGAACGTTAATAGATGGCAAAGGTAATCTTACAGTAAATGCGGATACATTAGCAGGAACTCTTTCCGTAGCATGGGCACATAGCGCGGCTTTAACAGGCCAGGGAACTTTACTAAAACTAAACATAAAATTTAAGAATGCTGGTACTGCCACATTGAATCCTGGGAGTTCCTTCAAATTCAATGCTGGCACTCCATCAGCTTCTATAGTGAGCGGTTCTGCTCAAACAGCTGCTGTTCTTATTCAAGGCGGTTCTGTTTCTGCAGTTGCCGGTGATAATATTGTAATACCTATTTTAACTACTGCTATTACAGCAGATCAAAAGGTATTATCATATAATTTCACTGCAACATTTAATAAAAATGTTATTGAAATAACAAATTATGACCTTGAATCAACATTGAGTGCTAGTGGTTTGGCTGCAATTAATGTTGATAATAATGCTGGCACAGTAAGCTTTTCACTGGCAAGCGGTTCATATATTACAGGAAGCGGAACCTTATTGAAATTAACTGGAAAAGCAAAAGCAGCAGGAAGTACGAATCTAACATTTACTTCATTTAAATTTAATACTGGAACTCCAGGAGCTACAGCTGATCCTGCATTAATAACTGTAGCAGAAGCAAATGTTGCTCCAACCTTAACATTAAGTCCAAATCAAACTTCATTTGCAGTAAATGAAAATTCAACATTAACAATTACACTTGTTGGTGCTGATGCTAATGCTGGAGATGTATTAACATATTCTGCTACTAATTTGCCCCAAGGAGCTACGTTAGTTAATAATGTATTTACTTGGAAACCAAATTATGATCAGGCAGGAACTTATTCTGTAACATTCAAAGTTACTGATAAAGGCGGATTATCTGCTTCAATTACTGTAGCAATTGTTGTAAATAATGTAAACAGAGCTCCAGTATTTACAGCAGAAATACCTAACAATCAAGTAATTCCTGTTCATAATGTTCCTGTCCCATTTGAATTTATTTATAAAGCAAATGATCCAGATGGCGATCCTGTTACATTTAGAATAGTAAGTGGACCAGGAGAAATATCTGCAAATGGATATTATCTCTGGGCACCAACTCCATCACAAGCTGGAAAATCATATGTTCTTATAGTTGAGGTCTCGGATGGTTCCTTGACAGCAACATCAACAAGGACAATAAAGGTAAGTGATATAGTAACAGGAGTTGAAGAAGAGACAGGAATACCGACAGAATATTCATTGATGCAAAATTATCCAAATCCATTTAACCCGGCTACAACAATTAAATTTGCGCTTCCAAAAGATTCGCATGTTAAGTTGTCGGTATATAACATACTTGGACAGGAAGTAGCAACATTGGTTAATGGATTTATGAATGCAGGATATCAAAAAGTTACATTTGATGCATCAGGGTTGAATACAGGAATGTATATTTACAAGATTCAGGCAGATAATTTTGTATCGATGAAGAAGATGATGTATGTGAAGTAAGATAAAGAAGGAATTAAGAATAAAGAAGCCCCTTGAAGATAGGGGCTTTTTTTTATGTTATTTCTCGCAAAGCCGCAAAGAACGCAAAGAAAATACTTAACGTCTTTGTGTCTTAGCGAGAAACAAAAAATAAATTTCACGCAAAGCCACAAAACCGCAGAGAGAAAACGCAGAGTTATTCTGCGAAAAACAAAGTGATTAAAAGATAAACTTAGAAACTCAGTGGTTCTCAGTGTCATACTCAGTGTTTCTCAGTGTAAAAAAAGTTACACGGAGAA
>NZ_BAAJAO010000045.1:0-6765 GCF_057554405.1 Rosettibacter sp. KY25
CGCAAAGAAAAACTTTGCGGCTTTGCGAGAAATGAAAAATAAATTAAGAGTGTTTTGCAATAACATTTATAGAGATTCTTCATTCGCCTTCTGGCGGACTCAGAATGACATGAAGTCTTTTATGTCAGTGTTTTCGAGATTCTTCGTCTGCCTTTTGGGGGATTCAGAATGACACAATGTTTTCTTTTTTATCATAAGTTTTAAACTTTTCAGTCATTCTGAGGGAGTCACCGCCAAAAAGGCGGGACGACCGAAGAATCTAATTACTACTTCATAATTTTATATGAGGTTCTTCGTCCGCCTTTGGCGGACTCAGAACGACATGACCGAAGAATTTAGAAGTAAATTCTCGCCAAGACGCAAAGATTAAAAGACGTAAAGAAAACTTTGCTGCTTTGCGAGAAATGAAAAATAAATTAAGAGTGTTTTGCAATAACATTTATAGAGATTCTTCGTCCGCCTTTGGCGGACTCAAGAATGACACAATGTTTTCTTTTTTATCATAAGTTTTAAACTTTTCAGTCATTCTGAGGGAGTCACCGCCAAAAAGGCGGGACGACCGAAGAATCTATTTATTTAATTGAAATTGTTCATTCGCCTTCTGGCTGACTAAAGAATGACTTTTGTATATTGTCTTTCTGAGGAGTCCGCCTTCTGGCGGGCGACGAAGAATCTAATTACTACTTCATAATTTTATATGAGGTTCTTCGTCCGCCTTTGGCGGACTCAGAACGACATGAAAATTTTTATGTTGATTAAAGAATCTAAAAACAGAGAAAATCTACTAAATCTGTGTTCAAAAAATATTGAAACCACAAAGTTCGCAAAGAAAACTTTGCTGCTTTGCGAGAAATGAAAAATAAATTAAGAGTGTTTTGCAATAACACTTATAGAGATTCTTCGTCCGCCTTTGGCGGACTCAGAATGACACGAAGTCTTTTATGTCAGTGTTTTCGAGATTCTTCGTCCGCCTTCTGGGGGATTCAGAATGACACAATGTTTTCTTTTTTATCCTAAGTATTAAACTTTTCAGTCATTCTGAGGGAGTCCTGCCAAAAAGACGGGACGACCGAAGAATCTATTTGTTTAATTGAGATTGTTCATTCGCCTTCTGGCGGACTAAAGAATGACTTTTGTATATTGTCTTTCTGAGGAGTTCCAATAAATCGTGACGACGAAGCAAACTCAAAGATAAAAGAAAGCAATAGTAAATTATAGAATTACTATATTAAGAAAATCAGAACTTGCAGGGAATAAAAGTCAAAAAAATTTATTGAGTAATTGTCAAAAATATTACTCGATAGTTGAGCAGATACTATCAGGTGTATCTCTGTAATAAATGTAAGTGGGGAAATTCACTTTTGCAATTTTGAATTTCTTTTCTGCTCTTTCAAAAAAATCAGAGTCATCACTGTATTTCAAATTTCGAAATCCATTTAATTCGAAAAACACTTTCCTTTTGCCAAAGAATGTTCCCCCAATTACACATTCCGAAAGATGAATTAATTTTGTTAAATCATTTTTATCTTTTACATAAGGTGAACCAATTATTTCAACTCCGCCATGAATTAAATCTATATCTTGATTCTGATTCATAAAATCAACTCGTAAACTTAAATGCTCGGGTTTATATTCATCATCACTTCCTAAAAATGTTATAAAATTTCCTACAGAAGCTAAGATGCCCGCATTTGTTGTAAGCGGAGTTTTTCTGTTTGAATGTCTCATGTATCGAATGTTTTCATACTCAAGAATATATTTGTCAATCAATTTAATTGAATCATCTGTGCTGCCATCATCAACAATAATTAATTCCCAGTTTGTAAATGTTTGATTGATTACTGAATTAATTGCTCGTTCGAGATAATTTTTTCTGTTAAAAGTTGGAAGAATTATTGAAACAACAGGATTAAAATTTTTGTAAACTTGCATCATAAAAAAATCAATTTAGTTTAATTCAAATATAGTTTTTTATTGAGATTATTTTTAATTAATTTCACTTGTTAATTTATTAACAGAGAAGACATAAAATGAGTTCTCGAGAGCAAAAGAATTACTTTGAAATATTAAAAAAATATGAAAGAAAATTTGAACCAAAAGAACTCGAAGATTATAAAATGCTTCTTAGAAGACACAAGGATGATGAAGATCTCGATAGGCTTTCTATGGAAAGATTAAAAGCTCTGTATGTTAAATACCATGTCAACCGCGAAAAAAAGAATTATGATTATTTATTTAAGAAACCTGATAATGATTCCAACAATCAATCCTCATAATTAAAACTTGTGGTGGTAAATATGAATTACAAAACATTAAATCGAATTATTGCAGGAATTGTTTTTTTAATCAGCTTTTATGTTTTACGCTCAACTGTTCAACCTTCAGTTTCGTTCTGGGATTGCGGTGAATTTATTGCATCATCTTATGCAATGCAGGTACCTCATCCCCCGGGAACCCCGTTCTTTTTAATTCTTGGCAGAGTTTTTTCAATGATTCCTTTTGCAGAAAATATTGGCTTGAGAGTCAATATGATTTCTGTTCTGGCAAGTGCTTTTTCTGTAATGTTTTTGTATTTAATTGCTGTTAAAGTAATTCAAAATTATAGAAGAAAAGAACCAGAAAGTTTAATTGATGCTCTCGCAATTTATCTTTCGGCAGCAATTGGGGCTTTATCATTTTCTTTCAGCGATACTTTCTGGTTTAATGGTGTTGAAGCCGAAGTTTATGCAACTTCAACTTTCTTTATTGCATTTGTAATCTGGCTTATGATTTTATGGAATGAAAAAGCTGATAAGCCTGACAACGAAAAATATTTAATACTTATTGCATATCTCATTGGTCTTTCAACAGGTGTTCACTTGATGTCTGTTCTTGCAATTGTTCCCATTGTTATGGTGGTTATATTTAGAAAATATGTTACTGATGAGGAAGTTCTTAAAAAAACAGCTGTAATTTTTGTTATTCATTCTGTTATCATTCTTTTAATTGCATTTGCAATGTGGGCTGCACAAAATGATTCAACTCCTCCTTCTTATGAACAGTATAATCAAATTGATATGAGATTCTGGATGGTCTTTATTGTCGTAAGTGTATTGTTTATGGGGGCACTCTACAAAAAAATATTTCAACGAAGTTCATTTTATATTCCAATGATTATTGGTGGTATTACACTTATAGCAGTTTACCCTGGAATTGTTAAATATGTGCCAAAATTAATTACAATAATTGCAGGAAATGATTTTACACTTGATATCATTGTATCAGTCCTTCTTTTTGCAATTCTTGGATTTGGAATCTACTGGACATCAAAGAATAATAAACCAACATTGAACCTTGTATTTAAATGTGCATTTTTTGCAATGATTGGCATTACGACTTATGCAATGATAATTATTCGTGCCAATCAGGAAACACCAATTAATATGAATAGTCCAAAGAATTTTACTGAACTTGAATCTTATTTGAATCGTGAACAATATGGTGATTTCCCAATTTTCAAACGAAGATTTTCTAATGAACCACATCAGCAAGGAATTTATACAAATTATTCGAGCGACCTTGATTTTCTGCTTCGTTATCAAATGGACCACATGTTTAATAGATATTTATTCTGGAATTACATTGGTAGAGTTTCAACTTATCAGGATAGCGGTGTTGATTGGACTGATTTATATGGTATCCCATTTTTTATTGGATTATTCGGTTTATATTTTCATTTCCGAAAAGACTGGAAGATGGCATCTGTCTTTCTTGTAATGTTTATTTTCCTTGGTTATTTAACAGCATTTTATCAAAATCAACAGGAACCTCAACCTCGTGAAAGAGATTATTTCTATGTGGGTGCCTTCTTTGTATTTTCATTGTGGATTGCTCTTGGAATGCGAGGTTTGATTGAACTTCTTTATGAAAAATTTGATAAGATAAAAAATCTTACACCTGCAGTAATAATTTTGCTTTTATTTGGTTTTATTACAGTCCCTGCAAATATGCTTCGTGCAAATTATTTTGAACATGACCGCTCAAGAAATTATGTTCCGTGGGATTATGCTTATAATCTTTTACAGAGTGTTGCTCCAAATGCAATCCTCTTTACAAATGGTGATAATGATACATTTCCACTTTGGTATCTTCAAGATGTTGAAGGTGTAAGAAGAGATGTTCGAATTGCTAATTTGAGTTTGCTAAATACTCCTTGGTATATAAAACAATTAAAAAATACTTCTCCTTATGGTGCCGAAAAAGTTGCAATGAGTTTTACAGATGAAGAAATTGACCAGCTAACAGTTCAAAGATGGGAACCAACTGAAATGTCAATCCCTGTTTCTGAAGATGTTATTAAAGAATGGGGAATTACAGATACTTCTGTAATTAAAAAAGGAAAAATTACATGGCGAATGGAAAGTCCTGTCCAATATGGTAACATAAAAGCAATTCGTGTTCAAGATTTGGCAGTTCTTGATATTATTATGCAAAGTAAATGGAAAAGACCTGTATATTTTGCAATGACTTGTTCAGAAGATAGCAAACTTAGTTTGAATGATTACCTGCAAATGGAAGGCGTGGCATTAAGAGTAGTGCCCAAAAAATTCAATTCACAAACTTTTGAATATATAAATGAGCCGATAGTTAGAAAACAATTGTTCGATGAGCCAGAAGGTTTCAGTAAAACATATCGACCTGGATTTAAATTCAGAGGTTTAAATGATAAAACTATTTTCTTTGACGAAAATCATGAACGACTTGTTCAAAACTACAGAAATACATTTTTAAGACTTGCTATTCATTATCTCTATCAGCTTAAAGATAGTACCAAAGCAATTGAAACACTTAATATGATGGAAAAGAAAATTCCAAGAAGTGTTATTCCTATTGATTACAGAATTGAACACGATATTGCTCGTCTCTACTATGCTGCAGGTGACATGAAAGATTATACAATTTATGCAAAAGAATTAATTGAAACAGCTAAAAAAGCACTTCAGCAAAATCCTCAAGATTTTACAAGCTGGAATAATCCTTATGATATTCTTCTAACTCACTATGATAATTTGAAAATGTACAAAGAAGCAGTTGATTTGCTCAATCAGCTATCTTATTATATTCCCAATGATGAAACTGTTAAAAACTTATTGAATAGATATAAAAAACTTGCCGGTATTGATACAACAAAATAATTAAAAGACGGACGGCACATAAAAATTTTTTGTGCCGTCTCTAATTAAAAACTAATCCATTCATGTTATGAGAATCCTGATTATTGCATTATCCGGAATTGGCGATGCATTAATGTTTACCCCTGCACTCAAAATGCTGAAAGAAAATTTCCCTTCATCAGAAATTGATGCTCTTGTTATGTACAAAGGAGTAAAAGAAATATATGAGCGTCTGCCGGAAATTTCTAAAATTCATTATTGGGAATTCTTGAAAGAAGGAAAATTAAAATCTCTTTTGTTTGTTCTTGGCTTAAGAAAAAAATATTACATTTCAATTAATGTATATCCCTCAAATAGAAAAGAATATAACATTATTAATTTTTTAATTGGAGCTGAAAAAAGATTAGCAGTAAAATATCTTAGAAAAGATTTTCAGAACTTTGGTTTTTTGAATAATCTTAGAATTCAGGAGGACGATAATTTTCATAATGTTGAAGAAAATATAAAATTATGTGAATTGATTGCGGGCAAAGAATTTCATGACATTCCAGAATTAATCCTGAATTTTAGAGAAGGAGATTTAGAGTTTGGTAAAAATTTTATAAGAGAAAATCTAATTGGCGAAAATGAACTTGTGATAGGTTTTCATCCGGGCTGTTCAACATTAAAGAATCATGATAAAAGAAGATGGGAAACAGATAAATTTGCTGCATTAGGGAGGAAATTAATTGAAGAACACAAAGCAAAAATTTTAGTCTTTGGTGGACCAGAAGAAAAAACAATAAAAGAAGAGGTTATAAAAAAAATAAATTCTAAATCAGCAATAATTGTGAATACATCATCATTAATTCACACAGCTGCTGTAATGAAAAGATGCAATATCTTTGTGACTAATGATTCCAGTTTAATGCATATAGCTTCAGCATTGAAATTAAATGTGGTAGCTGTTATTGGTCCAACTAATAAAAATTATATTCATCCATGGAAAACAAATTATAGAATTGCCTCATTAAATCTCGATTGCTCACCTTGTTTTTATTATTCACCCAAACCGCTTACATGCTATAGAACTGATGTAAAATTTAAATGCATAAAAGAATTAAGTGCAGATTTGGTTTATGATGAAGTAAAATATTTTTTGTGAGAAAATTAATTTTACGGTAAGACGCAAAAAAGCTTTGCGGCTTTGTGAGAAATGAAAACAATTGAGATTGCTTCGTCCCGATAAAAATTCGTTGTGACTTGAAATGATTTTTTTAATCAAAGAGATTCTTCATCCGCCTTCTGGCGGACTCAGAATGACACAACGTTTTCTTTTTTATCCTAAGTATTAATACTCTTACGTCATTCTGATGGAGACCCGCCAAAAAGGCGGGACGACCGAAGAATCTATTTATTTAATTGAGATTTTCAGAATGACTTTTGTATGTTGTCTTTCTGGGGAGTCCGCCTTTGGCGGGCGACGAAGAATCTAATTATTACTTCATAATTTTATATGAGGTTCTTCATCCGTCTTTGGCGGACTCAGAACGACATGAAAATTTTTATGTCGATTAAAGAATCTAAAAACAGAGAAAATCTACTAAATCTGTGTTCAAAAAATATTGAAACC
>NZ_BAAJAO010000046.1:0-6118 GCF_057554405.1 Rosettibacter sp. KY25
TAATACCGTGTTCGGTAGAATCGAACTCAATAGTACCACTACTCAAGGATCCAATGCCTTTACCACCAAGATCACCAATAGAAGCATGAGAACCATCAGAAGCAGCATTACCATTAGTAGAAACAACTTCACTTACTACAATGGAGTTATCGAAGCCACCAAGGAAGCGAGCATCATTAGCACGAGATTCAGGGACTTTGAAACCGAAATGCGCCTCTATCTGTGAAGCGTAATCCAATCCATTAGCACGGCGTGTAGCTTCCAACATCTTATCAAGAGCAAACGCAGCACGAAGATCATTAACACTGAATGAAGAAGAAGAAACAGTACCACTATCCAAAGATACTGAACCACTCTTATTATTAGTGAGAATGACATTTCCATTGCCACGTACATACTCAGGGAGGTTAAAAATACCATCTGAATAGTTAGGCGTAGGCTTCATAGAAGTCAACCAATCCTTTGCATAAGGACGGTAACGCATCTGACAGAATTTAAGAGCAACATCAGGTTCAATAGTCAAGTTGGAATCATCTGCATAGTCATCCACATTAAATGAACGAACATCTGAAGGCGTCCAATCCTGATTACGATAAAAGTCGTTAAATATCTTCTGATAAGCTAGCAAGCGGAAAGGAGATACCTTACATATAAATATAGAAGAAGGTTCTTTATCATCCTTAGATGGAAGATAAGCAGTAGAAGTAATCAGATTTTCAAGATTCATGAACTTACCTTTGTTGGTAACTCCATAGTTCAACATGTTAAGCAGCTTAGCAGCACCTTCAGAATAATTGAAACCTTGTGAATCCATATCAGACGTTTTCAAACGTGTAATAAGCTTACCAAGATCAAACGTAGGTACTGAAGAACAAATTTGATTATAGTTCGTAGTACCGTTCTTCTTGACACCATTAAGCGCAGAATGTGGGTTGTTAGTTCCAACAATGAATTGATCGAACCATTGCCACAGAGAACGATAAGACACAAAGAAAAAATGATAATACTCTTTCATACGAGCATAAGAAGCAGTATTAAGAGTAGTTGTACGTACAAGATCCTGAACAGAGAATTTAAAGTGTTCAGAAGGGTTAACTTCCCAACAACCAATTGGTAATAACTGACCTGCTTTAGCAGAGAATATTCTGCGTGAACTCAGATCAAAACCATTACGAGCAAGCCGAGGTTTAGGAGCAGGCATTTTAAATAGACCCATAATAATAAATTTTAAAATTAAACAAACATATATTTATTAAGTATCTCATTAAGTTTCTTATTCTTAAGAGAATCATTATGTATCTTTTGATAACGGGCAACATTCTCAGAGTAGAAATGAGAACCATATTGACGGACATGGTAGAATAACCATCCATTAAGATTACCATCAGCGTCATACAATACAGAGGAATCAAGACCATAAGTAGACATGATGGAACGCCAAGGAGAACAAAGGAAAACTTCACGCCTACGTGGGAGTTTTCTCATTAAATCCAAATCAAAGTCTACAAGGTGACAAACGGGGTTACCACTATCAACATAAGAAACTTGATATTCATATTGAGTTTTCAAAAGATACATATCTTTATGATAATAGTAATCTTCCAATGCACATACAAACATTTCAGGAGTCCAATTATAGCGCTTACAGAAATCCAAGCACATAAGGGAAGCATGTATATCAACATGAGGGTAAGCAGCGTAATCAAACTCGAATGGTAACAAAGACTTATAATCTAAGCCTTTTTGCTCATAGTCATACGCAAGCGCATATATTCGAACTCTTTCAGAATGAGATATACGGCGGTATCCTTTACACTTTGGCAAGATCCTATTTTCAAGACTACGGGGAGGACAGACAAATTCAAACTCATTTGTGGACTTATTAAGGCAATTTCTTCCATAAGTTCCGTTAATGACATTTTCATACAACGCTTCTTCATCATCCTTACCATACCCGATACAAGGATGTTTACTTGCCAGATGGAATGTAGAGGTAAATTCAGTGCGTAAAAACGACGGTAAATCGCAATCGCCGTTAACATATTTCGCAACGTATTGACTTGCACTACTGTTGACGAGTGAGAAGTCCGTATTACCGTTCTTCCAAGTTTCACGTATAAGGACGTTAAGTTCGTTGTGGAGTATTTCGCTATCGTACCACAAAATGGCATGATAATGCGGACGAAACGTGTTAGGTCCATACTCGGAACAAATGAAGTATCTGATTCTGTATTCATTTCCACGGGGTTTAAGTTTATAATCTATCTTACTGCGTAGACGCTTGAAAAAGTCCTGAACATCTTTTTTACATGGATAAGCAAAGCAAACAGTATCTTCCATACCTACGGGAGGAATAGGACGAGCAATTTCAGAAGATACAAACTTACCATTATCACAACCACGGTTACTACACCATACATCAGTACGAGAACCATCTATATTAAACAATGGTGCATAATAGGGAAGATGATCATTATCATAAGTAAGCGTAAGGAATAAGGAATAACGATGAAAAGAGCACTCAGAATCAATCCTATTTGCCCAAGATGAAGCGTAAGAACTACGACAACGAACACATTTACGACAATTAGTATACAAGAATTCACCAATATAACGATTGTAAATGCGGTGAGGGCGTAAACAAGGATTAATATTTCCGAGTGCTCGAGAGAACATAATAACTAAAAACTAAAACAAATTAACGAACTGAATCAGGATGTACTATAACATTAGTAACATGCTGAGATTTTCCTACGGATCCATGATAATGGAACTTTTCTGCATCCATAGAAGAATAACAAGAGGTTAAGTACAAGGCGATTGATACGGCAATAAAACCACCGATAGTAAACTCAAAAAGGGCACGGCCGTTCTTGTCGAGAGAAAAGCGTACGTTCTTGAAGAAGTCTTTGACGTTCAGTTTCATTTTTACAAGATTTTAAAGATTCATAAAAGTTATAGATTTCTAGCGTTTCATGTGGATCAGGACAATCAAGACACATGAAGTCTATACATCCAATAGTATCACGAAAAGGACAATTTACATAACGAAGTTGAGCAAGTTTATATCTATCCATTAAAATTAGTACAGATAAAATCAATGCAAGATGCAAAGGAACGAAATGCAAGATAATTATCCGATACATGATCAGGAAGATTATCATCACGCCAACGTACAACATAAGTATGAACACCGTTACGGGGATCAACGTAATGCTGAATTGTTACTGACATCATTAAAGTATGTCTAGTAGTACGCCATAGCATCGGTACTCTGTCATTTACCATAAGAATAGAATTAATTAAATAATGTTACTAGCGCAAAAATAAATAAAATAATATAATCAACAGTATGTTAACCTAAAATTTAACATATATTTAACACTTAAACAACAAAACTACATTGGATAAAATAGTTTCTGTCAGTTTTTGTGATATTGGTCAAGGGGATGCAATCACGGCAGAATGGTTAAAGCCGTGACACTTCGTGAAACTGATAGAATTCACATTTATTAACAGAACGGCAGCACATTACATAGAAAGAAGTATTTACGGGGTCGTCGGCATGCTCCTCCGCGCCTAACGGAGTGCGGTTAGGATACGGGGGCTACGCTGTCAAGGCTTATTGCATAACCTTGACGGATTACCGATATACAACAAAAAAGCCACTCCGAAGAGTGACTAATTAAAGAGATTGTAGACTAAAATACAAATACCTAGAATAGAAGCTAAGCAAATGAACAATAGCCAATAATAAAACAAAAATTTTAAGATACGATAAAAATCAATCATAATACATTATCTAAATCCACGAATTGTATGAGGTTTAGGACGAGCAATATTACGAGAGATACCAATAGCAGCACCAGAAGCAAATGGAACAAAACCACTAATCCAACGTACCCAATTATTAGCATTATAATGTTTCTGATCTCTATCAGATGTAATACTTTCATTATAAGAAATATGAGCTTGAGTACTAGCAGTCTTAGCATCACTATGATACGTGTCAACTACATAATTTTGTATCATTTTAGAAGTAGCATTATCAATTTTAATACCAGCAGTACGAGCAGCACTCTCAATAGCACCAGCAACAAGACTTTTTATTTCAGCAATGCCAACCATACGATTAGTATTAGCATTCATACGATTAGTATCAGCATTCATACGATTAGTATTAGCATTTTGTTGGTCAATACCAATGTGCATCCATTCACTAAGAGAATGAACTAAGATAGAATTAAACTGCGCTTTAAACATCTGCTCAGCATACTTATCCTGGATCCCAAGATTAATTTCAGAAAGCTTGTTTTCAATATCCTGATGAACGTTCTGAAGAATAAGACTTTTATTCGTTTCCTGAGCGTTCGCAACAGACAAATCAGATAACTTAATATAATTACCTAATGTATCACGCTTCATTTTAAAATCAAGATCAAGTAAGCCAGTTTGAGAATTTAAAACACCCGTATGAGCATTCATATTACCAACATAAGCAGCATTAAGACGATCTATCCAATTAGCCTCTGCATTCGTCTTTCGAGCCTGAGCAATGGCAAGTTCATTTTGTGCATACTGACTGATGATAGTTCCTGCGGACATCATACCGTTAGCCATGTTAACATCAGGCTGCATTTGAGCAGCATGCATTTGAGGAGCAGGGGCACTTTGTAAAGCTGAAGTAGTATTACCTGTCTGAACATTACCTGCTGCAATATAAGGGTTAATACCTGCTTCTGCATAACGTTGCATCTGAGCTGAAGGAGTATTATAAGCATTAGCTTCATGATACATCTTTTCATTAAATGCATTAGACTCCTGAAAGAGTTGATAATTCATCTGATTAGTCTCACGGGCAATCTGCAGATTAGTTTGGTTAGTCTTACGATTACTAGCACTGCCCATGGCACCACCGGCGATAGCTGAACCGGCAGCTATAAGAGCGGGAATTATAGGAAATGGCATAACATTACTATTTTAATTAAAATTACCCCCTACAAGAGTAGGGGGCGGATTCACACAGTATCAAATAATATCACTCAGGGGAACCGGCGGCGTTAGTCGTTGGCTCGGGTTCATTAGTAACATTATTCGAAGTGTCTAACGTAGTACTATCATCAATATTGCGTAGATCATCAACAAAATCACGATAGCGGTCAAGTTCTACAGGATCCGACAGATAACGAGATGGTATAATAGATAATATATCATCATCCGTTAAGTCCTTAGGTGAAGATACACCTTTGATCTGAACTAACTGTGATACTATCAACTGTTTTTCAGTATCACTAACCTGACCAGAGAACAGACGTGACAACATATCGTCACGATGACCCGTCAAAGGGTTTATTGGACAAAGCGTATTATACAATGTATCATCTATAGGAGAGATACCGTTATTTAAGCCGTTAACCTCTAATGGAGGAATTGGAATTGTATAACAATCCTTTGGCATTCTATCTAAATGATTCATAAGGCAAAATTAAAGAGATGATAAACCAGTGACAGACATAGGGCGTACTGCCTTGACGTCTAAGAATGAATTAACGATGAAGTGATCAGCTTGTACGGCAGAAGTTAAGAAGATCGGGTTAACCAAATTTGGGTTAATATAGAAGTTCCTAGAAGACCAATGAGAGCGATTACCTTTTTTACGATAATCATCACCTCCTTTATTTTCTGGGGCAATCTTTTTATCTGTATCTCCGTAGCCGAAATCAAAACGAGGTGTACACCAATAAGACATTGATTTACCTGACTCGAAATCACCGAACACAAGATCACGGGCGGTCTTATACTCATTATAACGAACCTGATAACCTAATAAGTTATTATTAAGTTCTATATCTGAGAAGCCTGCTTGTGTACTATTCATACCGAGAGTAGAGCAAATCAGATCAGAACCAATCAAAGCTTGATAACCAAGATCAGCAAATTCAGGTTGATAGAACTGTTCACGGGTCAACTTCCTATTGAAAGGATCAAGATAAGAAGCATTATATTCACTCTGTGGAGCGACCGAGTAAATACACATGATAATACCGTGTTCGGTAGAATCGAACTCAATAGTACCACTACTCAAGGATCCAATGCCTTTACCACCAAGATCACCAAT
>NZ_BAAJAO010000047.1:0-5530 GCF_057554405.1 Rosettibacter sp. KY25
AATCCGCCAGAAGGCGGATGAAGAATCTCGAAAACATTGACATAAAAGACTTCGTGTCATTCTGAGTCCGCCAAAGGCGGACGAAGAATCTCTAAAAATTCTTTGCGCGCTCTACGGTTTCATTAATTTAACCGTAGAGAGTGCAAAGAAGGTACAAAGGTTTATAAAAAGAATTTAGAGTTATGGTAAATTGTTTACAATAAAAAAATCGAAAAAGCTTCCCAATTCATCTTCACATTTATTTTGGATATATCGAAAATCAGTATTGATATTTAATCCACTTAATAACTTCTGACCATTTTGGTTTTTTGCCTGTTCTTAAAATTCCTACATGATAAATTTTGCCTGCAAGAGGGAATATTGCAACAATAGTTAAGACATTCAAAACTATTGAAGTTATCAATTGCCATAGAGGAACATCAATCAAGCTCATTCTTGCTGGCATTACAATTACCGATGCAAATGGAAACATTGATGCAATTTCTGCATAAGGTTTATTTGGATTTTCCATTATCGACATTGAAATAAAAAATGGAATTATAATCAACATAATTATTGGAGTTGTACCAGAAGATGCATCCTGAGGATTATCGAATATTGCGCCTACAGTTGCAAAGAGTGAAATAAATAAAATTAAACCAATGAAAAAGTTTGTTAAGACATAAATCACAACTTCAGGTTTTATATTTAGAACAATTTCTTCTGGAAGTGTTAACCAAGCAGAAGAAGCAACAGCCATAATAGTTATAAGCCATATTCCCATTTGAACTACACCTGTTATTGTTGCACCTAAAATTTTTCCTGTCATCAATTCTCTCGAGCTAACAGATGAAAGAATTATTTCTACAATTCGATTTCCTTTTTCTTCAATTACTGATTGCATAGTAGTCTGTCCAACAAGAAGCAAACTTATATACAATAAAAATGTGAATGCATAAGCAAGAACCAAATTACCATAACCTTCTTCTCGAATATTTTCATCTTTAGAAACTTTGAAACCTGCAAAGTCAATTCCTCTACGTGCAAAATCAAGCTCCTCCTGTGTTAATGTTCTATTCATAAAATATGCATCAATAAGAACTTTGTTAATAGGTCCTTCAAGCTCACGAGAAAGAGAAATATTTTGCGGCGACTTCGAATAGTATTCAATCTTTTTATCTTTCATCGCAGTTGATGGAATAAAAATTATTCCTGTTAATTTTTCTTCTGTAATATCCTCACGTTTCCGTTTTAAATATTGATTAAACTCATCTCTTGTCATCGAGCTGTAAACAAAGCGATAATTTTTGTTTGTCACAAAATCTGCTTGATTAAATTCATCTTCGAATTTTGAAATCAAATCCGGATTTTCTGTAATTAACTCAAATTTCAGATTCTTGCTTTCTGTAGAATAGAGCAATGCTTGAATGCCCACCATAAATACAATTAATCCTGGTATCAGCAATGTCATTACAATAAAAGTTTTTGAAAAAAGTCTTTCTTTTAATTCTCTTTTTACTACTGCTAAAACTCTGTAGTTAATCATTTTTATCCCTCAATTTTTTGAAATGGAATTTTTGTTTTCTTCATCTTTCCCTACGAGCTCTACAAAAATTTCATGAAGTGAAATATCGTTAGCATCAAATTTTTTTATGACAACATTTTTTTCAATCAATAATTTTAATAATTCTTGAGTTTGATTTACATCTTTTACACGAATGCCCGTTGTATTTCCAAAGTTTTCAATCTTTTCAACTATTGGATGATTTTTTAAGAATGAGATATCACCTTCATAAGTTAAGCTTACATTTCTTTTTGCATATTTTGATTTTATTTCATCAAGCGAGCCTTTAAGAACAAGTTTTCCGTGGTCAATCATTGCAATGTAATCGCACATTTTTTCTGCATAGTCTATCAAGTGAGTTGAAAGAATTATTACTTTTCCTTTCGATTTCATTTCGAGAATAATATCTTTAAGAAGATTTGTATTAATTGGGTCAAGTCCGGAAAAAGGTTCATCAAGAATAATAAAATCCGGTTCATGAAGAATTGTAGCAATAAATTGAATCTTCTGTTGATTTCCTTTTGATAAATCTTCTATCTTAGATAATCTTCGATCGTAGAGTTCAAATCTTTTGAGATATTCTTCTGCTCGTTTTGTTATTTCTTTTCCTGATTTACCTTTTAGTTCAGCGAAATATAATAGTGTGTCAATGACTTTCATTTTTTTGTAAAGTCCTCTTTCTTCTGGAAGATAGCCGACTTTGTTTTTAAATTCCTGACCAACCTTTGCCCCTTTTAATACAACTTCTCCTTGGTCAGGAAGATAAATTCCCATCATCATTCTAATTGTTGTTGTTTTTCCGGCACCATTTCTTCCAAGCAAGCCAAATATTGAACCATCAGGAATTTCGAATGAGACATTATCAACTGCAACTATGTTTTGAAATCTTTTTGTAAGATTTTTTACTTCGAGTGAATATGTAATCATATGCCGCCCACTTTTATTATAAAATGAATACTAATTCTAAATGAAGTATTTACAAAATTAATTAATAACTTTGAGTAATATTTTTAATTTCTCGCAAAGCTGCAATGTTTTTCTTTGCGTCTTGGCAAGAAATTACTTCTAAATTCTTCGGTCATGTCGTTCTGAGTCCGCCAAAGACGGACTCCTCAGAAAGACAATATTCAAAAGTCATTCTGAAAATCTCAATTAAACAAATAGATTCTTCGGTCGTCCCGCATTTTTGGCGGGACTCCCTCAGAATGACGTAAAAGTTTAATACTTAGGATAAAAAAGAAAACATTGTGTCATTCTTGAGCCCGCCAAATGCAGATGAAAAATCTCTAAAAATTCTTTGCGCGCTCTGCGGTTTCATTAATTGAACCGCAGAGAGCGCTAAGATACAAAGTGTTAACTTTTCACTACCAAATTTTAACTATTTTATCATCAGGATTTCTCATTGGGTCGCCAGGCTTAACATCAAATGCTTCAAAGAATTCTGGCATATTCATAAGAGGACCATTAACTCTTTGCACTGCAGGTGAATGAACATCTGTTTTAACCTGAAGTTTAAGAGCTTCGGGTCTAATGTTAGTAGCCCATACTTGAGCCCAGCCAAGGAAGAATCTTTGAGCTGGAGTAAATCCATCAATCAATTCACCTTTTTTATATTGTTCTGTTTTCTTAAAAGCTGCAAATGAAATTGTTAGTCCTCCTAAATCTGCAATGTTTTCTCCAAGAGTTAAAGCACCATTAACTCTAAAAGTATCAATGACAACAAAGTTATTATACTGTTCAACTAATTTTTGTGCGCGTGCCTGAAATTTTTCGTTATCTTCTTTTGTCCACCAATCTTTTATATTTCCTTTTTCATCATACTTTCGTCCTTGGTCATCAAAGCCGTGAGTAATTTCGTGACCAATAACAGTACCCATTGCACCATAATTAATTGCATCATCAGCTTGAGGATTGAAAAACGGAGGCTGAAGGATTCCAGCTGGAAAAGTAATATCATTTCTTGTTGGAGAATAAGATGCATTAACTGTTTGTGGCGTCATAGTCCATTCAGATTTATCAACAGGTTTACCAAGTTTTTTCAAGTTTTCTTTTCTTGCCCATTCAGCTGCTCTTCTTAAATTTTTGAAATAAGAATCGCGAGCAATTTCAAGTTCTGAATAATCTTTCCACTTATCTGGATAACCAATTTTAACTCCAAAAGTGCTTAGTTTTGTTAGAGCTTTTTGTTTTGTTTCATCACTCATCCAATCAAGATTTTTAATACTCTCTTCCATTGCAGCAAGTAAGTTTTTCACAATTGATTTTGCTTTTTCTTTTGCTTCTGGAGGAAAAACTTTTTCGACATAAATTTGACCAAGCAGTTCTCCCATAGTTCTGTTCAAACTTCCAAGAACTCTTTTCCATCTTGGTTCCATTGCCTGCTGACCACGCAGGAATTTGTTTTCGAATTCAAATTGTTCTTTAACAAATTTTGAACTAAGCGCTCCTGCAGATGAACGCAGAACATTCCACTTTAAATATATTTTCCAATCATTCAATGGAACTTGATTTATTAATTCTGATGCACCTTTAATAAATTTCGGTTGATTAACAACTACAACATCAATCTTATCAATACCTAATTTTTCAAAATATTTATCCCAGTTAATTTCTTCTGAAATTGATTTCAAATTATTAATTGTCATTTTGTTATAAGTTTTATATGGGTCGCGGTTTTCAAGTCGTGTATTTGAAACTTTTGCAAGTTTTGTTTCAATATCCAATACAATTTGAGCATACTTATTTGCGGTCTCATCATCAACATCAATCAACTTAAACATATTTGTTACATGCTGAATATATCTTTGTCGAATTTCTTTAGAACGATTATCTTCTTTAGTATAGTATTCAACATCAGGCAAGCCTAATCCGCCCTGTGAAATTATTCCAATATTTAAATCGCTTTTCTTTGCATCGGCATTTACAAAAAAGTTAAATAAAGCTGGCATTCCTGTTAAATGGAAATCTGCTATAGTTTCGATAATATTTTTTTTGCTTGTTATGTTATCAATTTTTTGAAGATATGGTTTGATAGGATCATAACCTGCTTTTTCGATTCTCAAAGTATCCATTCCAGTTGCAAAGAAATCACCAATTTTTTGTTGAGCTGTTCCCTTTTGCAAATTTTTATTTGCTGCAAGTTCTTCAACTATTGATTTTAATATTTTGTTATTTTCTTCTTCAAGAATTGAGAACGAGCCCCAGCGTGTTTGGTCTTCTGGAATTGGATGATTCTTTGCCCAGTTGCCAACTGCAAATTGATAAAAATTTTGTGAAGGAGAAACATTTTTGTCAAGACTGCTTAAATCGAAACCTTTTGATTTCCATGAGTTATTTTGTGCATTGATAGATATTGATAATAATAAAACAAAAAACGATAGGAAAATTTTTTTGTTCATAAAAACCTCGAAAGATTTTTTTAATAACGTTGATTAAGACGATTAAAGAAATTAATCGTTTTATTTTTAGTAAAATTAACACAAAATATTTTGGAGAAAAAATAAAATTTCATGCTGAACGAGAAAGATTTGTTTTGAATTGTGTTTGTTTGTATGTAATTTTTTTTGTCTTGGTAATAAATATCTACGAGATTCTTTGAGTACGTGTTGGTTTCATTTTTTTTGAACACAGATAAATACAGATTTACCAGATTTTCTCTGTTTTCAGATTCTTTAATCGATATAAAAAATTTCATGTCGTTCTGAGTCCGCCAAAGACGGACTCCTCAGAAAGACAATATTCAAAAGTCATTCTGAAAATCTCAATTAAATAAATAGATTCTTCGGTCGTCCCGCATTTTTGGCGGTGACTCCCTCAGAATGACTGAAAAGTTTAAAACTTATGATAAAAAAGAAAACATTGTGTCATTCTGAGTCCGCCATAAGGCGGATGAAGAATCTCTATAAATGTTATTGCAAAACACTCTTAATTTATTTTTCATTTCTCGCAAAGCCGCAAAGTTTTTCTTTGCGAACTTTGTGGTTTCAA
>NZ_BAAJAO010000048.1:0-4832 GCF_057554405.1 Rosettibacter sp. KY25
GATATATGCACATAATCTGAAAGAAAAAAATAAAGCTAAAGAAAGTTTTGATGAAATAGTAAAAAATAGTTCAGATAAGAATTTAGTTGAATTAGCAGAAAATCAGTTAAAGTTATTAGGATATGAAATAGAAAAAGAGAAGAAAGAGACTGCAAATAAAATTTCAAAACCTGAGGTAGAAATCAGCAATTATCCCAATCCGTTTAATCCATCAACAGTTATCAGTTATCAGTTACCGGAAAGAAATTTTGTAACAATAAAAGTATATGATATACTTGGCAGAGAAATAGCAACACTTGTAGATGAATATCAAGATGCAGGTAGTTATAATGTAGAATTTTCAGCAGATAAATATAAGCTTTCCAGTGGCGTATATTTTTACACATTAAAAGCGGGAAAGAATTTTGTAGTTAAGAAGATGATGTTAGTGAAGTAGATGACAGTATACACAAGTGAAGCGATAAATATTGAAACTGCAAAGAATGCAGAGAAAGCGCAAAGTATTTAAGTTTTCTGCAGATAAATAAACATAATCAAGCAAAGATGAAGAAAGGGATTCTTCGCTTCGCTCAGAATGACAGTGTAAAGTGGACGTGTCATTCTGAAGGAGCGAAGCGACTGAAGAATCTCAAGAAGGAAATAAAAAAGAGATTCTTCACTTCGTTCAGAATGACAATGAAACAAGAGATACTTCGCTTTGCTCAGTATGACTGTGTGAAGGAAAGTGGTTAAATAAACATAATCAAGCAGAGATAAATTTCTTGATTTTTTTTTGAGATTTAGTAAAATTCAATTGCAGAAAATTTCTGGGCAGATTCTTTCGGTTAAGTAAGTTCATTTCACTTTACAGAAGATGATAGGTAAATGAAATAAATATTTGTTCCATCAAACTTGTCGAATAAATTAGGCTGAAAAAAATATAAAATATCGGTTGTAAAATTAGAAAAACAAATTATTGTTTTAATTTGATTTAAAAATCATTTTTAATTCAGTTTTCAGTGAATTTTTAGATGGAGAGAATAGAAATTTTACAATCATATATTTGTTATTGATAATTATAAATGGGAATTAAATAACAAATAAAAATGGGGGGAGCAAAAATGAAAAAAATTTTCTATTTCTTTAGTTTGATATTTTTAGTCAATTCATTTATTAATGCGCAGCAGCCGTATGTTATTAACAAAACAAATTTTTGCAAATAATTTATCTGGTGATTGTACTATTCTTATTTTAGGAGTAAAAAATGGTAAGTTATATTTATAAAAAATTATTGTGGTTTATTATTACAGGCTCATTTTTTTCTTTTACTTGTTGTAACGATAATATAGTGTCAAGTTCAAACTCAAATGAAGGACTCTGTATCTATGCAACCAAAATTAACATTAATTCAGATTTATCTTATCAATATATTGATTTAGAAAAAGCAGAATTAATAGGCGAGCCTGTTATATCTTACAATCAAATAATCTCGTATGATACAAGCACACATGTGCTAACTTTAAGTTTTTCACAGGATTCTCTTAAAAAGAGAATTGCTCAGATGAGTGCTTATGAAAACGTTAATGCAATTTATGGTATGCCTTTCATTGTTACATTAAACCAAGAAAAAATTTATGGTGGCTGGTTTTGGCTGCCTGTTTCCTCTATCCCTTGCCATTCAGTTGTTATATTGCTTGATAGTGTATCTAATTCATTAGCTCCTAATGAGATAAAAATACAACTTGGATATCCAGATGAAAATCAATTTAAAGGAATTGATCCAAGAAATAATAGAAAAATTATTGAGCGGTTGATTAAGGATCAAAAATTAAGGTGAATGTTATTAAGCAATTTGCTATGAGGGATTAAAATGAAAAAAGTCTTTTTAAAACTTATCGGTATCCTTAATTTGATGATTTTTGTTACATTAACTTTTTCTCAAGTAGATACGGTTTATGTTGTTAGTGATGCACCGATTTCCTAAGGAATTTGAATCAAGCTATTAATCCTATTAAATGCTGATAGAGGTCATTTTTATGTTTAGTGAATGTGAAATCCCAAAAAGCAACATAAATGAAATACTTCAATGAGAAAAATTATAAAACAAATAAATATCGCAATAGTAATACTTTTTATATTGTGCATAGGTTGTAAAGATAATGTAACTAATACAAGTTTAAATTTTGAGATTCACTTGTGTTATCAAAAGCAGGGTAATAATTCACATTGGCAAATATATATTGATAATATTAATGGAACTATTCAGAAAAACATATCAAACAATCCGAATAGCGATGTCTATGGACCCGTATGGTCGCCTGACGGAAAATATATTGCCTTCAGATATGATAGAGAAGATAGGGCTGGTTGTGATATATATTTATACGATATAGTGAATGAACAAAAAATTAATATTACACCTGAATTTACTTTGTCTGAAAGTGCTTTCCCAAAATTATGGTCTCCTGATAGTAAAAAAATAATATACTATTACCACAAAATAGGTGAACCACCCTGCTATTATATTATGAATGCTGACGGAACAGAAAAGAAAAAACTATTCGAAAGCGAATCAGTATCTCTAATATCTTTTTGCGATGATGGGAATTCAATTCTTTTTTCAAAGAATCAATTTTTATATAAAGTAAATCTGTTAAATATGTCTACAGAAATGATTTTAGATTTTAAAAAAATGAGTAATAATTCTATTTATGTAGATGGATATCATCCTGATTCCAATACAATACTCTGTCATGAGGATTCTAGTAGTTGGGACGGCGGAGCAACATTTTCAATAAAGAAAGTCAATTTAAATACGAAAGAAGTAGAAACTTTAGTTGTGTCTGAAAATGGAATCAAATTATTCCATCCAGTTTTATCAAATGATGGTTCAAAAATAGCATACATTGAAAAGAATAATGATAATAATATTTCCAGAATAATAATAATTAAAGAAGGTAATAAGATTAAGTTAAACGAATTGAAAAATAAAAATGAAAGTTACGGTCCTTATATTGAATTTAGTCCACATAGTAATTATTTGATTTATACTGTTCGTAAAGTATTTAGTAATGAATGGGTTAGCATTACTTATGATATATATGTTCTTAATATTGTGACGAGAGAAGCACATATTGTTGTTACTGAAGCCGTTGATCCTCATTGGAATCCGTTAATTAATTATTAACATCACAAATGATTTCAGGAGGCTTAAATGAAGACAAGAAGTGTCATTGTTTTTACTTTATTGCTTTTATTGTGGTGTGGTATGATAGTACATGCTCAAATAGAAGATCAATTTCAAAATGCCTTGGCAAGAATTACTAAAACTAATGATATTATTAAAGAAAAGGGGTACAAATGGAAAGCTGCACTAACTTCGATGTCTTTATTGTCAAAAGAAGAAATTAGAAAAAGATGTGGAATTATATCAGATTCAATCTTTAATCCGTTGGAACAAAAACAGAGCGGAGAAAAATTATACCATGAATGGAGAAAAACTACTAATAGCAGGTTAAATAAAACGACCACTTCAATCAATTGGCAAGAATGGATGAGTACCATAGAAGATCAAGGGGCTTGTGGAAACTGCTGGGCACATGCTTCAACTGGTGTGGCGGAAGGATTATTACATTATTTATACGGTCAAAATGTTAACGTTGATTTAGACGAGATGGAAATTACGAATAATGCGACTTGTGCTGAGGGCTGCGATGGTTGTTCTTATAGTAATATTGAATGTGGATTAGCTTATATAAAGAACTATGAAGTAACCTCAGAAAATCATGGACAATTTCCTAATCGTATTAATGCATACTATGCTGTAGCAACTTATTCAAAACAACCAGAAACAATAAATGCAATCCAAACAGCCTTAGCATCAAGTCCTGTATTAGCTACAATGTCGGTTTATACAGATTTTCTTGATTACTCGGGCGGTATTTATGAATATACTTCCGGTACTCATGAAGGTGAGCATGCAATAGTAATAGTAGGTTATGGTAATGAAGATAACATAGATTATTGGATTTGTAAAAATAGTTGGGGTGAAGATTGGGGTGAAAATGGATATTTTAAAATTAAATTTGGAGAATGTGGTATAGATTCCTATGGGAACTTTGTTACTGCAACAGTTAATTCAAATTCTTTTGCCTCATTTGTACCACAATTTTTTTCTCAGCCATCAGAAGCAGTTCAATTTTCAAGAGATGGTGAAACTACTTACATAGAAGGTTACTGTACATTGAATAATGATGTTTTGGTTTCATCAAATAAACAATTAAATATAACTTATGTATCTACCTTAGGTTTAAATATGAATTCAATAATATCAACAGACGGCATAATAAATATTGAAGACGGAGCAACAATAAACGGCTTACGAGCAAAATTAAAAAATACATATTCCTCAACATATAAAGGATTATGTGGAACTGTTCAAGCTGCAATCAATTATGCAGATGAACAAGATGAGATTCATATAGTAGGTGGTCCATACAACGAAAATCTAAACATCACAAATAAAAATAGTATTTCAATCTACAGTGGAACAATCAATGGAACTATAACAGCGACAAACTCACCAGGTTTGCAAATATTTGGAACGGAGTGTAATGCAATTTATCTGAACAACTGCACGTTTCCGGTATTTAATAATGTAAATATTTATGGAAGCGGCTCTGGAACAGGAGTGAGTTTTTACAATACGGATTATAATCCAGGAAATATGTTCAACACAATGGTTTGGAATTTTACTACTGGATTTTATGCAAGCAACAGCTGGTGTTACTTAAATTCCGGGAATATATTTTATGAAAACAGCAGTGCTATAGTATCTGCTTATAACTCAAACC
>NZ_BAAJAO010000049.1:0-3902 GCF_057554405.1 Rosettibacter sp. KY25
AAAGAAACCACTCGAAGTACCATCACCAGCACCAATAATAATATCACCGTTACCATCTCCTGCTGCTCTGCCTTTAGAACTATTTGTAATTAAGCCAACTCTGTTTGCAGCTGTTCCGATTGAAGATCCAGCTGTACGCGCAGCACCGCCAATAATTATACGACCATTATTTGCATTTGCAGCACCAGTTATACCAGAGAAATCAGAACTATTGTTAATACCACCATCTGCTCTAACTATACCACTAGTAATTGCATTGCCCCAAGTTATTAATCCGTTTCCGCTAAAGTCTGTAGGGTTAGTTGCTCCTGATAATGTAGTTTTTGATGTATTGTTTATAGCTCCATTTATTGTAACATTTGTATTTGTGTTTTGGAAAACTATATTACCAAAGCCATCTACGTCAGTAGAAGTACCATAAGACCCACTTATAGTTGTGTTATTCACAACATTACCAGTAATCGTAATTGCTGCATCTGGGAATGTAATTCTACCTGATGTTGCTCCATTCCATGTAGCAGCATTACTTACAGTTAAAGTAGCTTGATTTGTTACATTTCCATTAATTGTTACAGCTCCACCAAATGTAATAGAAGCACCTGTAGCAGCTGTTACACTTGAATTTAATAACACATTACCATGAACTGTTGCAAGTGCAGTTCCTAAATTAACAGTACCAGTTCCGCTTAAAACCAAAACATCACCTGTAAAACCTGTTGTTCCTAACGTTGTTACAGTATTACCACTTAAAGTTACACTTGCTGCATTTTGTACTGTAAGTGTTCCTGTAATAGCAGTTGGTCCATTAATAATCAAAGTTGGAGTACCAGTACTTGAAGTAGCTACTATATTTGGCAATGTAAATGCACCAGCTAAAATAACATCATCATTCATATTAAAATTCAAAGTTCCATTTGTTACATTACCCCCTATAGTATGGTAATTTTTTGAAACATAACCGATAGATGTATTAGCAGCTGTATTTCCAGGTGCAACATCAAATGTCGTAGCTGTTACGGCTGTAACTGTTTGAAAAGTATTATTTAAATCTGAACCCGGAGCTACTATATATACAACATCACCCACTGTTAAACCGTGTGGAGTTGTAGTAGTAATTGTAGTTGGTCCAACAGCAATAGGAACACCTCCTACACCAATCGATGCTGCTTTTGGAGTATTTCCGTTTACTGTCCAATTATTTCCACCCAGATTAAGAGCAGCACCTGTATTGATTATACCATTAACAGTTACTGAAGCACCACTTTTAACTGTTACTGCTGCAGTCGTTGTAAAATTATTTACGCTTCCACCAGTATTTGGGAATTCATCTCCGGTAGTATATGCTGCATTATAAACCCAATTAACACTTCCGCTAAAAGCTAATTGGCCAGTAACTTTTGTTGTTGTAGCTACTGCACCTACAGTTATTATTCCACCATTAACTGTAATTAGTCCATTTGGATTATCCAAAGTTCCTGATGTTAATGTCAATCCACCTTTCAAAGTAAACTGACCAGAATTAAAAACAGCTTTATTAGCCAACGCACCTGTATTAATCTGCAGTAATGAAGCGATACCTACATTTCCACCACTGGATTGAAATGTTAATTGCTTATTTACTATAATTGTAGCAGGCTCACCTGTTAACGTACCATAATCAGTACCTGTATAAGCTACAACAATTATATCACCTGCATTAGATTCAGCAATTGCACCTTGAGTGCCGCCAATTGTTTTCTTTGGACCCGTTACGCCATCATCTGGGGTTGGTATTGTAGCTGATAGACCATTACGGCCATCATTACCAATCTGGTTATTGACGTACCAGGTTACTTGTGCAAACGCTGTCGTTCCAAGCAGAACGAGAAACGTTAGCATTAAAAATAATTTGTTTAACTTCATTTTTTTCTCCCTAATTGGTTGAGAAATTATTTTTTACTAAAAAAGATTAACATAAAAAAGTGTATTTTTTACACACACAAACAAACTTTGATAAGCTCCGTTTGGATAAGCCCTCGTCCTTAAGTCGGTCTTGGTTTTTTCATTCGCTTTTACCTCCTTATTTTGTTTGTTAATGTTGTTAATTAATTTATTCATTGTTTGGTTTATTGAGTTATAAAAATTTTCTTTTCTTAAATTATTTCTCGCAAAGATGCCAAGATTTTTTTCTTTGCGACTTTGAGTTTCTGCGTGAAATTTTTCATTATTTTTCAATAACTTATGAAATTTATATAGAGTTTTGGTTTAAAATAATAGTTGCTTTTAAACTTGTCAATAATTTTTTTAAATAATTTTTCATTTCTGTTAAATAAGTTACACATTTCAAAGCACCTTGTCAAACTTTTTCTGTTAAGTTTTTTTCCCTTTGTGTGCTTTGTGATTTCCTTTGTGAACTTTGTGGTTAATATTTTTTTACCACTAAGTACACGAAGTTCACACGAAGTACACAAAGTTATTTAGCAGTAATTACTTTCACTTCATCATGAAAAGAACAATAAACACTATCAACTAAATCATTCAGAAAAATTCCATGCTCTACTATTCCAGCTCTTTCATTTAATATAGAGTTAAGTTCTGCCGGATTTTCAATTTTTCCAAAGTTAACATCAAGTATATAATTTCCTTCATCTGTAACAAATGGTTCACCATTTTCATTTTTTCTTAATTCAACTTTTCCACCGAGTGATTCAAGAAATTTCTTTTCGCTTTCAAGCGCAAATTGCAAAACTTCAACGGGCACAAAAAATTTTTCTCCCAATCTATTTGAAAGTTTAGATTCATCAACTACAACCAAAAATCTTTTTGTATTCTGAGCAATTACTTTTTCACGCAGCAATGCACCACCGCCGCCTTTAATCAAATTCAAATCCGAATCTACTTCGTCAGCTCCATCAATTGTAATATCAATTGGTTTTTTATCAAATGAAAATTTTGAATTAAGAGAGAGTGTAGGTATCCCTAACTGAATTGCTAATGTTTCTGTTCTTTTTGATGTTGGAATACCGTAGATATTTTTCAATTGACCGTCCTTAATTTTTTGAGCCAATTTTTCAATTGCGAATTTAGCTGTAGAACCAGTGCCCAAGCCAACAATCATTCCATCATGAACTTCATCTACTGCCTTTTCAGCAGCAAGTTTCTTCAGTAAATTTTTATCCATTCTGCAATTCCGAGTTTGTTTTTAAAGAAATAATTGTGCCAGATAAAAATTCTTGATTTTTCGTTTATAAATTTAGGATAATTTTAATTGGCATGCGAATATTTTTCGTGGGGAAGGTAAATTATTACTGGATTTCAAGATTGCGCCGTAAGGCATTCCTTTGGAACAAGATTTTAGTTATTGCAGGTTACAAGTTGCAAGTTGAAAGTTAAAGGTGAAAGGTTGCTGTTTGATGGTGGAAGATTATAAAACCCTGAAGGGGTTTAATTTTAATAGAAGAAATTATGCAAGCGATTTTTTAAGAACCCTGATGGGGTTCAATCTTAATGGGGTTAAAGGTTAGAAGGTTTTAAAGTTGCAGGCTTTAATTTGATAATACTGCAAAAGGGGTAAATAATAGATTCTTTGCGCGCTCTGCGGTTTCAATATTTTTTGAACACAGATAAACACAGATTAATAAGATTTTCTCTGTTTTCAGATTCTTTAATCGACATAAAAAATTTCATGTCATTCTGAGTCCGCCAAAGGCGGACGAAGCCTCATATAAAATTATGAAGTATTAATTAAATTCTTCGTCGCCCGCCAAAGGCGGACTCCTCAGAAAGACAATATTCAAAAGTCATTCTGAAAATCTCAATTAAACAAATAGATTCTTCGGTCGTCCCGCCTTTTTGACGGTCTCCATCAGAATGACGGAAAAGTATTAATACTTATGATAAGAAAACATTGTGTCATTCTGAAT
>NZ_BAAJAO010000050.1:0-3366 GCF_057554405.1 Rosettibacter sp. KY25
TGCCAATGCATCAACAGATTTTATTTCAACAATAATTTTGTTTTCTACTAAAATATCAACTCTATATCCCGCATCAAGTTTTACTTCTTCATAAACTAATGGTAGGGGTTTTTGCTTTTCAAAATTTAATGCAGGCTTATTAAGTTCATAACACAAACATTCTTCATACGCACTTTCCAATAGTCCTGTCCCAAGTGCAGTATGAACTTTGAATGAACAATCTAAAATTTTCTTAAATATTTCTTCTTCATTCATTTGTTATCTCCTTTGTGTTCCTTAGTGAAAATCCTTTGTGTCCTTCGTGGTTAATTCTTTTTTTCACCACTAAGGGACACAAAGTGCATCACAAAGGTGCACTAAGTATTTTAATTTCATCTCCAACAAATATTTCTCCACCACGAATTACTTTTGCAAAAATTCCTTCGCGCGGCATTACACAATCACCAACTTTAAAATAGATTGCACACTTGCTGTGACATTCTTTTCCAATCTGTGTAATCTCAAGCTCAGCTTCTTTCCCGATTATCATCCGCGTTCCAACTTCTAACTGTGGCAGTTCAAGAAATTCTGTTGTAATGTTTTCAGCAAATGCACCTGGACGAAGATTTGGTAATCCTTTTTCTCTCATCTTATCAATACTCTCCAATGCAAGAAAACTAATTTGTCTGTGCCAGTTGCCGGCGTGAACATCACCTTCAATTCCAAAGTTCTCAATTAATTTTGCGGAAAGAACGTTTGTTTTCGGAATTCCTTTTTTCTTGCTGATGGAGATTGCTACAACTTTGCCGGTTATATTTTTTGCGCCAATTTCTAATAGTAATTCATTTGTCTCTATGTTATTCATAAATATTTCCTCTCTGAATTATTCTTGATATCCTTAGTGATTACCTTTGTGTTCTTCGTGGTTAATATTTTTTCTACCACAAAGGAACACAAAGTACATCACGAAGAAACACGAAGTTTTTTAACAAAATAGTTTTCACTTTTTCCTCCGGTTTTACTTAACAATTTTATTTCATTGATTATCATTGATTTATCAATCGCTTTGCACATATCATAAACTGTTAACGCTGCAACTGATACCGCTGTAAGTGCTTCCATCTCAATTCCGGTTTGTGCATTTGTTTTTGCGAATGATTTAATTTCTACTGTTTTATTTTTGGGGTTTAACTTTAACTCAACATCAATTTTAGAAATGAAAATATTGTGACAAAGCGGGATCAATTCGCTTGTTTTTTTTGCTGCTTGAATTCCCGCAAACTTTGCAATCGAAAGAACATCACCTTTTTGAACTGTGTTGTTTTTAATTGCATTAAAAATTTCTTTTGATACTTTTACTTCGGCATAAGCTTCTGCTGTTCTGGTTGTAATTTCTTTTTCAGAAACATCAACCATTTGTGCTTTGCCTTTGCTGTTTATGTGAGATAATTTTTTCTTCATCCGCCTATACTCATCATATTGTTTTGATTTAATTGTGAAAGTTCTTCTGCACTTGGATGTCTAATCCATTTTGACTGCAAAGAATTTTGAATGAATTCTATAATCACATCATCAGAGATTGAGTCGTTTGATAATAAAGATTTTAAACTGACCTGAGTAGGTTGTGAGAATAGACAATTTTTAATTTGTCCACTTGCAGTAATTCGGAGACGATTACAACTATCGCAGAAATGATTTGAGATTGAACTGATGAATCCAATTTTTAACTTAGCACAATCAATAAAAAAATCTTTTGAAACCTTTCCATCGCTTTCAATTTCTGCCAGAAAATATTTTTCTTCGATTTGAGATTTCATTTCAAGCCAGCTTAAAAATTTCGAATCGTCCCATTGATTCCCTGTAAATGGCATATATTCAATGAACCGAAGTGTTATTGGATATGATTTGAAATATTCTATAAAGCTTATCAATTCATCATCATTTATGTTTTTGATTACAACGACATTTACTTTAACAGATTTGAAATCAAGTGAAATTGCTTTTTGAATGGCCGTAAGTGTTTCATCAAATAAATCTTTGCCGGTTATTGCAATGAATTTCGTTTTGTTCAAAGTATCGAGACTAATATTTAGTAAATCAATTCCAAATTTTTGAAGTGATTCAAGTTTGTCAAGCAGATGAGTTCCGTTGGTTGTAATTCCAATTTCAAAATCATATTGTTGTTTGAGTGAAGAAATCATTTCAAAAAATTGCATCACATCTTTTCTGATAAGCGGTTCGCCGCCGGTAAAGCGAATTTTCTTTACTTCCAAGTCTCTTACGAGAATTGCGATTAATCTAAATAATTCTTCGTAAGAAAGAATAGATTTATTTGATTCATACTTTGCAAATGTATTCGACGGATTACAATAAATGCAATTGAGATTGCATTTATCAATCAGTGAAATGCGAACATAGTCGTGAATTCTATTAAAGTTGTCTTTTAATCTCATAATTTTTTCTCACCACAAAGGGCACGAAGGTCATCACAAAGGAACACAAAGATTTTTCTTTGTGAAACTTTGTGCCATCCTTCGTGTTCCTTCGTGGTTAGGTTTTTTCTTTTCATAAAATTAATATTCCAATTATTGCTGCAATAAGCACAACATACGCTGGATGAAGCTTGAAAAAAATTATTAATGCAGCACCAACTGCGAGCAATACAAATTCTTGCCAATGATTTCCATTCTTCACTGCGTATTGATACATAATTGCTGCAATCATTCCAATTACTGCTAACTTAATTCCGTTGAAGGCTTTCGTAACCAGAAAATTTTTTTCATAGATTGAATAGATATATGTGCTGAGCAGAATTAAAATCGCTGGTGTAAAAATGTTACCAAGATTTGCTGCAACAGCGCCAAGTATTCCGGCAGTTTTATAACCCGTGTAAGTTGCGAACTTTATTGAAATTGCACCGGGAAATATTTCAACCATTCCAAGTACTTTTAAAAATTCATCGTGAGTTAGCCATTGATGATTCTTAACAACTTCTTTTTCAATTAATGGTATCAATGAATAAGCACCGCCAAAGGAAAACGAACCAACTTTGACATATGCCCAGAAAAGATTTACTAAATTCTCAATCATTTTTTATCCTCAATAATGTCATCAATCCAGCTTAGTGCTGCCATCATTGATGGAAGTCCAATTGTTGGTAAAGAAAGTAATGCGACTTGTCTCATCTCTTCTGGTGTGCATCCTGCTTTAATTGCTTTACGAGCGTGTGAATGAACAGCACCTTCTAATCGTGCGCCGATTGATATTGCAAGTTTGATTAGTGCACGAGTTTTTTGATCTAATGGTCCAGCTGCGTGAACAGCATTGCCAAGTGATTCATAAGCTTTAGCAACTTCTGGATAATCTTCTGTGAATTTCTGAAATCGT
>NZ_BAAJAO010000051.1:0-3280 GCF_057554405.1 Rosettibacter sp. KY25
TTTCATAATTAATTTAACCGTAGAGAGCGCAAAGATTTGTATGTAATTTCATGTTCATAATATCATCATGAATTCAGATTTTTCGGAATAAATCAAACTCATATTTTTTATTTCTCGCAAAGTCGCAAAGCCACAAAGTTTTTCGTTTTGTCTTTTTTTCTTTGCGTCTTCGCTTGAAATTTATTTTTAGATTCTTCAAGTCTCACAATTCAAATCAATTTTTAATGAAGTAAAAAATCTCTTTTAAAATCTTTGTGCTCTTAGCGGGTTCATTATAATTTAACCGCAGAGTTCGCAAAGTAGACGCAATGGCTTTCTTAGATAAGTTTGCGGTTTCAATACTTTAGCACGCAGATGAACACAGATTTTTAAGATTTTCGCAGTTTGTTTTAATATTTAATTTGTAACAACATAGATATTGCATCAATTTTATCATCCTTGAATTCATGTACTGCAGTTTCAAATGAAATATTTTTTGATAAGAGAATTCGGATTGCATTGGTTTTCAAGTTAACCTATTAAATAAAAATGAATTTAAAAGGTAGAAAAATTTTAATTGTCAGATTTCAGTTCTTTAAAAATTCTGATTACCTTTTTCAAAAATATTAAAATCACTAAAAGCATTATGCCAAGTATTAGATAGGCTATCATTTTTATATCTTTCTAATTTGCCCTGCACAATAGTAAAATAAAATTATGAAAATATTTGTGAGCTTAATCAAGAAAAAAAATTAATAATTCAGGTAGTGTTTTAAATTATTCTTGGTTAATTTTATAGCCAACATTTATGAGGGAAACACAATGAAAAAATTAATTATTCTTTTCTTTATGGGATTTTTTATGAAATCTTTTGCTCAACTTCCGCCAATTATCGACAGAGAACTTTTCTTTGGGGATCCAGAGATTTCTGGTGCTCAGATTTCACCTGATGGAAAGTATATTACTTTTATCAAGCCTTTCAATAATGTGCGTAATATTTGGATTAAAGAAATTAATCAAAAATTTGAAGAAGCTCGTCCTTTAACTAACGATACTAAAAGACCAATAACAAATTATTTCTGGTCAAGAGACAGCAAGTATATTCTTTATGTTCAAGACCAGGGCGGCAACGAAAATTTTAGAGTTTATGCTGTAAGTCCACATGATAAAGGTGACCCCGTTCCACCTTCAAGAGATTTAACACCGCTGGAAAATGTGAGAGCTTATATTTACGATGTTCCAAAGAAAACACCAAACGAAATTTATATTGGATTAAACGACCGCAATCCTCAGCTGCATGATGTTTATAAATTAAATTTAACAACAGGGGAAAGAACATTAATAAGAAAAAATGATGAAAATATTGCTGGATGGGTTTTTGACTTAAATGGAAATTTGAGACTTGGAGTAAGACAAACTTCAGATGGAGGAACAGAAATCTTAAAAGTTGATGGAGAAAAATTAATTCCTATTTTCTCTGTATCAAGCGAAGAAGAAGCTGAACCTTATCGATTCACACCTGATGGAAAAAGTTTTTATCTCGTAACCAATAAAGGGGATAAAGTAGATAAGACGGAATTAGTTTTATTTAACATGGAAACAGGCAAAACAAAATTTATTGAAAGAGACCCTGAAAACGAAGTTGACTTTGGCGGTGCTATTTTTTCTGATTTAACAAATGAACTTATTGCAACTTATTACAGAGGTGATAGATTAAGAATTTATTTTAAGAACAAAGATTTTGAAAACGCTTTTAAACAATTGAAGAAAGCTGTTCCTGAAGGGGAAATATTTTTGAATTCAATGACTGATGATGAAAATTTGTGGATTGTAAGTGTATCAAGAGATGTTGACCCAGGTTCAACTTACTTATTTGACAGAAGAACTGGAAAAGCAGAACTGCTTTATAAATCAAGACCGAACTTGCCAACAGAATATCTTGCAGAGATGAAACCCATTAGATACAAAGCCAAAGATGGATTGATGATTCCAGCTTATTTGGTATTACCAAAAGGAATCCCTCCCAAAAATTTACCTACAATAGTTTTTCCTCATGGAGGACCTTGGGCTCGTGATTATTGGGGTTATAATCCTTATGCACAATTTTTAGCAAATAGAGGTTATGCAGTATTGCTGCCAAATTTTAGAGGCTCAACAGGCTTTGGAAAGAAATTTTTGAATGCAGGAAATAAGCAATGGGGACGAGGAGCAATGCAGCAGGATATTACCGATGGCGTGAATTATTTAATAAAAGAAGGAATTTCAGATCCGAAAAGAATTGGTATTGCAGGTGGTTCTTATGGTGGATATGCAACTTTAGCAGGTTTAGCATTTACTCCAGATTTATATGCAGCAGGATTCGATATTGTTGGTCCATCGAATATAATAACTTTGTTGAATTCAATCCCTCCATATTGGGCACCAGTTAAAAAAATATTTACAATTAGAGTTGGTGACCCTGACAATCCTCAAGAAAAGAAAATGCTCGAAGAACAATCACCTCTTAATTATGCAAGCAATATTAAAGCTCCTTTGTTTGTAGTTCAGGGAGCTAATGACCCACGAGTTAAAAAATCCGAATCAGACCAGATTGTTGCTGCATTGAGAGATTTAGGAAGACAGGTTGAATATATTGTTGCTCCAGATGAAGGACATGGATTTTTGGGAAGAGAAAATCGGCTTGCAATGATTGTTGCAATGGAAAAATTTTTTGCTAAACATCTTGGAGGAAGAATTCAGGAAGATGTTAAACCTGAAATTCGAAAACGGCTTGACGAGATTACAGTTGATATTAAAACTGTTACAATGCCCAAGCATGAAACTGTAAGTAATCTGCTTACAACTTTTGATGGTTCTGTAATTCAACCTTCATCATTAAAATATCTTATCAAGATTGAAGCAAGAGGACAAAAATTTGAAATGAATGTAAATAGAGAAATTACAAAATCAGAACTTAATGGGAAAAATGTTTTTGTGGTTGTTGATGCAGCAACTGGTATGATGGGAGGTAATGATACTTTAATTGTTGATGCAAATACACTTCTGCCAATAAAAAGAAATATTAAACAGGGACCAGCAACTATTCATTTAACATTTAGTTCTGATAAAGTTGAAGGACAAATTGAAGCAGGTCCACAGAAAATGCCAGTAAATATAAAAATTGACACCCCAGTTTTAACTGAAGGAGCAGGAATAGAATTAGCATTAAAATCTTTGCCATTGGCTGAAGGTTACAAATCATCATATAAACAAATTAATATAATGAAAGCAAATGTTGAAACCATGATTATTGAAGTAACTG
>NZ_BAAJAO010000052.1:0-3162 GCF_057554405.1 Rosettibacter sp. KY25
TAGTCAGAATAAAAAGATGTTATTAATAAAATAATAGAGGTTCAAAATGAGGATAATTGCATTAATATTGGTATTAACTGCAATTGTTTATGGACAGAGTAAAAGCATAGAAGAAAGATTAAGAAGTAAAAATACAGAAGAAAGAATGAAAGCAATAGAGGAAGTAATAGAGAAAAAGATAGCAGAAGCAAAACCAATAATCGAAGAAGAAATAGACAAACAGGAGTTATGGCTTAAGCCTTTATACATCGAAGCATTAAAAGTGCTTGGGTCAGATAAAGTAGAAGAAAAAGTAAGTGAATATATAAGAAGTATAGAACAAAAAGCAAAAGAGAATGGAGAAGTAATTAGTGAAGAATTAAGGCTCAAGATAGTAAATGAGAACAAAGAACAATTTGAAAGAAAAGATAGAGGAGAGCAGAAAAAGTAATGACAAAGAAAAAAAATAGTTGACAAAAAAATGGACATAAAATAAATTTGTTCAAAAAATAAGAGGGATAGGGCAGTGGCGAGGGAATCAACGATTCAACCTACTTTATCACATCAACTAATCAGTCAATCAGTTAATCAATCAATTCATTCATTCATTCATTCATATCCTCTATAACTAAACAGCTAAAAATCATACTATTAATTTTGATAGTTTGCAACGTGTTATTAAATATTACATATTCACAAGTAAGGATAAAAGAACGGGTTGAAATAAAGAGGGAAGCAGTTAGTGATTATTATGAAGACTGGAGAGAAATGGAAATAAGAAGTAGCAAAGAAAAAATAGAAGGAGGAGATATAATAAGATTAGAAGTTGGGTATTATAATTATGAGGGTGAATTTTTGCAGTTATATATAAGTCCTTATGAAAATTTCGTAGCAGAATTTAGAATAGTCTCAGGAGCAGAGTATTGTTTTTTCAGGGATGAAAATGGGGATACAGTTAGAGGGTCTATAAGAATAAATGAGGGAGGATATATGGGAGTAAATTTAGAGATAGGGCCAAATTACGATAGTACAAGATATATAAGAGTGGAATTTTCATCTTGTGAGACTGGTTGTATATTAATGGGCAAAAGAGGGGAAAATGTAATTAATCAATATAAAAAAGGGAGTCAAAGAGAGACAAAAACATTTACAGTAGAATGTCCTCCATTAGCAAATTGCGGAATTTATGGTGTGCCATCAATGACACATATAAGTGCAGTAAAAGAATTTGGTAAGAAGTCTGATTGCTCCTCAGCCCCGCAATGCGTGGGGGAGGTGGAACCACCCTGGATAGAATTAAAAAAGATAGAATCGTATCCGGAATTATGTAATAAGAAAGAAAATCTTAGGGGAGCATTTTCTCCACAAATTGAAAAAGAATTTAGTATAAATCAAATTGAAGCATGTTATAATAAAGAAGAAGATAGATGGCAATTTAGGTTGCCAGAGGAAAATAAATTTTATATAGAGTATAAGTTAGAAATATGTTATGAAAACATAAACAGGCTGTATGGTAATAAAGCAATATACTCATTAGAAGAACTAAATAAAATTCCAAAGGATTCAGTGTGCAAGGCTATAAAAGATTTTAAGCTATTACTTGGTAGTTATGGGGAAGTACCAAAAGGAAGGTATTACATAGTAGAATATACAAAAGAACATGAAGATGTACACTTAAGTGATTTTAGAACTATTGTTAATAATACATACATAAAAGATAATTTCTTTGAAAAGTTTATAAATCTAAAATTGAGTTGTGAGGATGTAAAAGATATTAATGATGCTAAGATGAAAGGTGAAAACCAATATAATAATTTATTCAAAGAATTTAGAAAGAATATTAAAAATGATTGGGATAAAAAGATTGGTCAAAAAGATTCCCCAGAAAGAACATCTTATGAAAATAAAGTACATAATAAGATAAAGAATTACATTGTTAACAAATATGTAGAAGAATTAAAACTTAAACACACAGATATAACATGTAATTAGAAGGAGTTAAAAATGAAAATAAATAACATAGTTGTGTTACTATTTTTAATAATAATTTATACAATAAAAGCTCAAGTACTAAAAGAGCAAGAGAAACAAGAAATAATCAATTCGTTATCTATAGTAACAGATGATTCTATAGGGACAGACCATTATGCACCTTATGCAATAGAACGAATAATAGAAGATGAAATAAAGGAGGCTGAACCAGCAATTATAGAAAATATATGGAAACAAGATCCTTATACGCAAACAAGATTTTTATATGCTTTACGAATATTAGGTTCAGAAAGATTAGAAGAATTAACACTAGCCTATATTGATTCAGTAGACCACTATCCAGAAGATGAATATTTTACAAAACTTGAATTAAAAGTATTAGTTCTTCGCAATTTATTTGTAAGAGGTAATTTCACACATTATCAATTAGTATATGATAGGCTTGAAGAAGATTGGGACGATGCTTGTGGAGAAGTAGTTGGTTTATTGTACTACATAGCAAAGGGTATTCCAGGTGAAAGAGAAAGAGCAAAACGAGAATTAATGAAAATAGCAGAAAATGCAAATGACTATTTTTTTAGATTTTATGCAATAGATTTTTTACAACAAATATATGATCAAGAAATGATTCCGTTTTTTATTGAGAGATTTAAACTTGATGAGAGTTCAGATATTAGATATTTAATTCTAACTGAGGTATTTGTTAAATATAAAGATTTAGATATAAGTAAAGTATTAACAGAAAGTTTAACATCAGAACCAGATGCAACTGTTAGAGAGAGAATCGTTGAAGAATTGATAGAAAAATACCAAAATCCATCTAATTATGAAATTATTAAAACTTATGTAGTAAATGAGAATGACAAAACAACAAGAAATTTAGTCAATTTTTTATTAAGAGATAATAAACCTCGTCCCGATCCCACCGAAACCCCATTATCAATGATAGATAGTTTAATCAGCTACAATAATCAATGTTATAATTTAGGCTGGATACAATATTACTGGGTAAGAGATATAAATTATTATCAGCTTAACAATGCAAAGATGATGATAAATATGGGCTATTTAGCAAGTGCAGAGATAATACTTCAGGCATATGAGAACTGGATAAACACAGTGAAAAGCTTAGCATGGATAAATGAAGATGCATATAGGTTTTTGTATTATTATTCAGTTTATTTGAGAGAG
>NZ_BAAJAO010000053.1:0-3097 GCF_057554405.1 Rosettibacter sp. KY25
TTCTCCGTGTAACTTTTTTTACACTGAGAAACACTGAGTATGACACTGAGAACCACTGAGTTTCTAAGTTTATCTTTTAATCACTTTGTTTTTCGCAGACTAACTCTGCGTTTTCTCTCTGCGGCTTTGTGGCTTTGCGTGAAATTTATTTTTTTTTCTCGCTAAGACGCAAAGACGTTAAGTATTTTCTTTGTGTTCTTTGCGGCTTTGCGAGAAATAACATAAAAAAAAGCCCCTTTCTTCAAGGGGCTTTCTATTTTGAAAACTATTAACCTAACTAACTACTTCACATACATCATCTTCTTCATCGATACAAAATTATCAGCTTGAATCTTGTAAATATACATTCCTGTATTCAACCCTGTTGCATCAAAGTTTACTCTGTGATATCCAGCTCCCATCATTCCATCTACCAATGTCGCTACTTCCTGTCCAAGTATGTTATATACCGACAACTTAACATGCGATTCCTTCGGAAGTGCAAATCTTATTGTTGTTGTTGGATTAAATGGATTTGGATAATTCTGCATCAATGAATATTCTGTCGGTATTCCTGTCTCTTCTTCTACTCCTGTTACTATATCACTTACCTTTATTATCCTTGTTGATGTTGCTGTCAAGGAACCATCTGTTACTTCAACAATCAAGATGTACGATTTCCCTGCTTGGTCTGGTACTGGTTCCCATGTGAATAATCCAGTAGTAGATATTTCACCTGGGCCACTAACTTTTCTAAATGTCAGCTGGTCACCGTCAGGGTCTTCTGCTTTGTAAATAAATTCAAAAGCTACAGGAACATTATGAACTGGAACTACTTGATTGTTCGGTATTTCTACTGTAAATACAGGCGGTCTATTTACATTATTAACAACAATTGCTACTGTCTTTGTAGCAGATAGTCCGCCTTTATCTGTAACTTTAAATGTTACGGAATAAACACCAGCTTGGTCATAATTTGGTTTCCATGTGAAAACATTTCCTGTAAGATTTGCACCGGTTGTAGCAGGGGTTGAAGTAAATGTATATGTTAAAGCATCTCCTGTATTTGCATCAGCTCCAACCAAAGTAATAGTTAATGTTTCATTTTCATTTACTGCAAATGAAGTTTGATTTGGACTTAAGGTTAATGTTGGAGCTACATTTGCTTCTGCAACTACAACTTGTCCTGATTCAGCTGAAGCGATAGGAGTTCCTGTATTGAACTTAAATGAAGTAAATGAAACTACTGAACTGCCTGCTGCTTTAGCTTTTCCAGTTAGTTTCAATAAAGTTCCGCTGCCAGTTAAATAAGAGCCTTTAGCTAATGAAAAGCTTATTGTTCCAGCATTGTTATCTACATTTATTGCAGCTAATCCACCTTCACTTAATGTAGATGATAAATCATAATTAGTTATCTCTATTACACTTTTATCAAATGTAGCAGTGAAATTGTATGATAATACTTTGTGATCTTGAGTAAGTTCAGTTGTTAATACAGGAATAACAATATTATCCCCAGCAACTGCAGAAACAGAACCGCCTTGAATAAGAACAGCAGCTGTTTTTGCATAACCATCGACAATGTTAGCACCTGGTATTCCAAGGTTGAATTTAAGTGTGTTACCGAAATCAAATGTTGTTGTACCAAAATTCTTAAATACAATTTTCATTTTTAGCAAAGAACCTTCGCCTACCAATGCTGGATAACCTGCCCATGCTACAGTTACTGTTCCTGCAAGTGTATCTACATTTGCAGAAAAAATTCCTTTCCCTTCTAATATAGTTCCTTCAGAATAAACTTCCGGGATTTGAATTATATTTTTATCATAACTCAAAACAAATTGTAAAGAAGTTATATTCTTTCCGCTAACATCATCAACAGTTATATCAGCAGTTTTAAAAGAATTAATTGTCCCTGTGATTGCAGGCAGTTTTACATTAACAGGTGAATTTGAAGCAGTAATTTCTGCTGTACTTCCAATAATTTTTACGTCTTGAACAAGAAGATATTTTGAAGTTGATGGTGATGATTCATACCATGGATAAACTCTTACGTATAATGTATCTCCTGGATAAACATTTTTATTAATTGGAAGTGAATATAATGTTAGAACATTATTTAATAATGCAATTGGGTCAGAATTAATTTTTTTAGCAAATTTAAAAGAAGCTTTGGTATCATAATAAACATTTACTTTCATAAAACTTGTAGCACCACCGCCAAGCCACATTGAAATTGAATCAGCATGCATTATGTATCCAGATTTAGGAGTTACAGCAAATTGAACGTAACGGTTGTTATTTTGTTCTGTTTCGTTACCCCAAGATATTGCAGCTGTTCCATCATTAGGCCACCAACGTTGTGTTGGACCTAATGGTCCATTTGCACCTGTATAACTTCTTACCCTAAAAATATTTGTTCCTGTTTCAACTAAACCTGTAACATTTTGGTCTTGTAATGATACCTTTTGACTGTCAGGTGGTATACATTTCCACTGCACAAGCAAACTTTGAGCATAAACTTTTGTATTACTAAATCCAGTAATAACAATTGCTAAAAAAGTAATTAATGTTAGTATTTGTTTTTTCATTTGCACCTCCAAGGTGAATTTATTTAAAATCTTTTTTATCCCCTCTTATAATTATTAATAATAATTTTTATCGTTTACTTAACCAAATTTATCTAACTATTTTTTGTTTTGCAATCAAAATTTTTAAAACTTTTCGTCTTCATTACAGCTTTGCGTAAAATAATTTAAACACAAAGTTCACTAAAGATTTCTCAAAGTTACACGAAGTATAAAATCTTTGTGTCCTCATTGTGTTGAACTTTGTGTTCCTTCGTTGTTATAAAAACACGCAGATTTCGCTGATTAAATATGGAATGATTTTCTCTTTCGAAGGAATGATGTAATAATACCAGGTAGCATTCCACTCCGTAGGAATGTTGGAATATTGGAATAATGCGAGCGTGCCCATCTTTTTAGCTCTCCAAATTTCCTGCATTGGCTTACTCTATAACTTCTCTGCGCTTCTCTGTGATTTCTCTCTGTGGTTCTCCGTGTAACTTTTTTTACACTGAGAAACACTGAGTATGACACTGAGAACCACTGAGTTT
>NZ_BAAJAO010000054.1:0-3064 GCF_057554405.1 Rosettibacter sp. KY25
GAAAAAATATTTTGAACAATAATAATGTTCAAACAAAGAATAAGTAAAAAAATTTTCATTTTTTACTTTCCTTTTTTTAAGCAAAATAATTACTCATTTAATTCCATAATTAACAAGAATTATTTTATGCTTAATACTATTATCTAAGTCACTTCTTATCTCAGAACCTATAAAACCTATTCCCGGTGAATAATAGAGATAATAGTTCCAATATGTGGGAACATCTACTTCTGGGTATTCTTTGAAATGATAAACAATACACCTGAATTCACCAATTTCTGTGTTAATTTTCTCATTTGTAGATATGCAGATGTATTTTAAAGTACTATCTGGTCTAAATTCAAAACGTTCACTCATTTGATTATAATACATATAAGGGACTTCCCATGTTTCTCCTTGTTTAACCGGATATTTTAGATATAGAAATTTTCGGAAGATAGTATCTTTTTTTGCTATACCACCTAAAAAATATAGACCGTCTGACTGATTAGTAAAAATCCATTTTGCTTCAGCATAAGTATTTTCTCCAAACTTTCTTGTCTGCACTCCTCCCTTATATATTCTATCTTCAAACTCAACTGATATTTCTTCGTCAATAGTTATTAGAAGTGAATCAGTTAAACCTGGAAGAATTTTTCCTGAGGAATAAGTATATATTTTATATTTCCAGTAATTCCCAATAGAGATAGGATATAAAATAGAATTGTTCAGACTATCTACAGGATTTTCACAAGAAATATTAACTATGAATGCTACAATGAAAAACAAGGTATATATAAAACTTTTTATTATTAATTTTTTCCCTTCCATAATTAAGTTTATTTTTTTCTAAGAATCACAGAATTATATTTATTCAATACAATTATTTGCATAAAATCCAGTAGTAAAATTCCAAACCATTGTGTTGAACATATTTCCTGGATTATAATCCGTATTGTAAAAACTCAATCCTGTTCCAGAGCCGCTTCCATAAATATTTACATTATTAAATACCGGAAATGTGCAGAGAGAAATAGGCATTAACTTTATGATGTTCTTTTAAGTTAATTGATTATCTCCTTCTTCATTTTCTTAACATAATTTGGGATAGTATTTTGTGCCATCATAAATATATGTTCTTAAAAATTTTTGACAATTTCACAATATCAATTTATTAGTCGAGTTTTAAAATAACCTCGCATTAAACTCGTCATAAATTCGTCATAAATTCGTCATAAACTCGTCTCACATACGCTTCAGATACGCTTTACTTTCGTCTGTTTCTCGCTTGTTTTTTTCTAATGGTAACTTTAAATAAAAATATGTTTTCTGTAATAGTACACAGATTTAACGGATTATTGCAGTTATTTTTTGATTAAATTGATTACTAATTCTGTAACAATTTGTCGAATCACATTACAAAGCCAAAAAGAGAGCAAAAAACTTTAATATCTTTTCCGTCTTAGCAGTTTAATAAATTCTAACTGCAAGGAACGCCAAGAAAACACAAAGATTTTTTGGGAATTTTTCACTTCGTTCAAAATGATTTTTAATTTGTATTATAAGTAGAATCATGAAAGATAATTTCACAACAAGCCACAGAGAATAAAAGACGCAAGGAAAAACTTTGCGGCTTTGCGAGAAACAAAAAAATTTGTGTTCATCTGCGTTTTATTAAAAGCTTGCAGCGAACAGTTATACATAGATTTTATTCGTAGCACGTTTTACGTGTCGTGTTACAAAAAAAATCCCGGCAGAAAGTTTTGCTAACTGCCGGGATTCAGAAGCTAAGTGTTCAGTTTAATTACTTCATCAATATCATCTTCTTGCTTATATTCACATTGTTTCCAATCAATCTGTAGATGTAAATTCCAGATGCAAGATTGCTTCCGTTGAATGTAAGCTTTTGTATGCCTGCATTCATTTCGTCATCAAATAATGTTGCTACTTCCTGTCCAAGTATATCGTATACTTTCAATGTGTATCTTCCTTTTTCTGGAACTGCAAATTTAATTGTAGTTACTGGATTAAATGGATTCGGGTAATTTTGACTCAACTCGAATTTTGTCGGAATTTCTTCTGATTCTACAGATGTAACTCCAGCAACTCTCTTACTTAAATAAATCTTACCTTCTTTAGTTCCAACATAAACATTATCAGAATTCTTAGAAACAATCAATGAACTTACACCAAATCCACCCATCCCAATTGAGTTCCATGTATTTCCATTATCAGTTGATTCAAACACTCCGCTTGTCCAGGAAGCAACATAAATTTTATCACTCAAATTAACTGCAATTGAATAAATGAATGGAGCATTCAAATTATTTACTTTTGTCCATGTGCTACCATTATCAAGCGAACGATAGAGACCATCGCCATAAGTTCCTGCATACAATCCATTTGAGTTAGAAGCTATTGTCCATACGAAATCATACCCGATATTTAATTTTGTCCATGTTGAATTTTCATACTTGAATACTCCGCCGCCATAACTTGCAGCATATAATCTGTTTGAATGAACAGTTAATGCATTGATTACTAAATTATAACCGAGTCCATTATTCATCGGATTCCATGTGTTTCCATTATCAATTGATGAATAAACACCCAATCCCCATGTTCCAGCATAAATTACTGTTCCATCAGATGCAAGTGCATGAACATCAACATTTGAAAGTGAAGTTAATGTCCATGAAGAACCATCATACTTAAATACACCTAATTCTGTAGCTGCAAACAGATAACCATTATGAATATTCAAAGCCCAGATAAATCCAGCATTCATATTGCTATTAATCTTTGTCCAGCTCTGACCTCCATTGGTCGATTTGTAAATATTACCTCCCCATGTTCCAGCATAGATATTACCAAATTCATCGTAAGCCATAGCATAAACAATTTCACCATTGGAGAATCCATTTACATACTGCCAGTTGTTTTGATTATCAGAGCCATTGTTGTTATTTCCCTGCTCAACGTTTGACACTGTTATAGTTGCGCTTGCAGAATTATTATTTGGATTTGGATCTACACTAACAGTTGATGTAATTGTAGCAATATTGGTAATCTCTTTTTCGAATGG
>NZ_BAAJAO010000055.1:0-2700 GCF_057554405.1 Rosettibacter sp. KY25
ATTTGAAAGCAAATCACAACTTGTACGTAATGATTGTTATAAAAACAAGACTTGGTTACAATATGTCAAAGAAAAAATTTGAAAGCAAATCACAACTTGCTCCTGTTTGTTTAACTTTCACAAGTCTTGGTTACAATATGTCAAAGAAAAAATTTGAAAGCAAATCACAACTCAAGTGTATCGTATAAAGATTGCTTATCTCTTGGTTACAATATGTCAAAGAAAAAATTTGAAAGCAAATCACAACAAGAGACTTAGGACAAAGAGAAAGTAGCACTTGGTTACAATATGTCAAAGAAAAAATTTGAAAGCAAATCACAACTCAAGCTATTTTCTTAGCAAATTAGCAATACTTGGTTACAATATGTCAAAGAAAAAATTTGAAAGCAAATCACAACACTTAGCTGCTTCATCAGCGCCGATTGGCCTTGGTTACAATATGTCAAAGAAAAAATTTGAAAGCAAATCACAACTAATTTTTAGTTGTGTATCATCAGTAATTACTTGGTTACAATATGTCAAAGAAAAAATTTGAAAGCAAATCACAACTCATATAAACGAGATATTAGCCACGCTTCTCTTGGTTACAATATGTCAAAGAAAAAATTTGAAAGCAAATCACAACGAATTCTTGTTACGTCTCTGAAGAGGGTTTTCTTGGTTACAATATGTCAAAGAGGGGCTGTCTAAAAAGTTAGGAATAAAAATTGAGTAATAAGAGAGAGAAAAGGAAAAAATAAAAGAGAAAAGAAAGATGGATTCTCCCTTTAAAGAAAAAAATGAAGAAGAAATCTCTAAAATGAGAAGACGAAAGAAAAAGAAAGCAAGCAAACCTGGTTTTATAGAATACAATCAAGACCAGATGATGTTGTTGCCGCCATCATTAGAAGAGATGATACCGGAGAATCACCTGGTAAGGGTAGTCAACAGAGTAATAGGAGAAATGAACATAGAGGCATTGATAGAGACATATAAGGGTGGAGGTAGGAAGGCATACAATGCATTAATGTTATTGAAGGTATTAGTATATGCATATGTAATGAAGATATATACATCAAGGCGAATAGCCAAAGCCTTGAGAGAGGACATAAACTTCATGTGGTTATCAGGGATGCAGAAGCCTGATTTCAGGACAATAAATAACTTTCGTTCAGGGAGACTGAAGAAAGTAATAGATAAAATATTTACATCAATGGTAATATTTTTAACAGAGAACAAGTATATAAAATTGGAGAACTATTTTATAGATGGGATAAAGATAGAAGCCAATGCAAATAAATATAGCTATGTATGGGCAAGTAACACGAAGAGGTATAAGAAGACAGTCAAGGAAAAGATAGAAGAGTTGATAAAACAGATAGAAGAGATAAACGAAGAAGAGAATAAGCGATATGGAGATAAAGACTTAGAAGAATTAGGAGAGGAGGCAGAGGAAATTAGTAGTGAGAAAATAAAAGAAGAGGTAAAAAAATTAAATGAAATAATCAACGAAATAGGGAAAGAGGAAGGAAAGGATAAAAAGAAAAAAAAGATAAAGAAGACAGTAGAAGAAATAAATAAAAAGCTGATACCAAGATTGGAGAAGTATGAAGAACAAGAAAGGAAATTAAAAGGCAGAGGGAGTTATTCGAAGACAGATGAAGATGCGACATTTTTCTTAACAAAAACAAATCAATTAATACCGGCATACAATGTAATAATAGGGAGTGAAGACCAACTAATAGTTAACTATAGTGTACATCAAAAGCCATCAGAGGCAGACGGATTTATATTGCACATCAAAAAATTAGAAGAGAAGACAGGAGGTAAATATCCCCGAAGGATCATTGGAGATAGTGCATATGGTTCAGAGGAGAATTATAGATATGTAGAAAAACGGAGGATAGAGAATTACTTGAAGTATGGTATTTTTCATCAAGAGCAGAAAGGAAATAATAAGAAGAAGAGATTTCATAGAGAGAATTTTATATATAATGAAAGGGAAGATAAATATTACTGTCCAGCAGGGAAAGAATTAGACTTTTATGAAGAACAAAAAAAACGAACAGATAATAGATACTTACAAACAATCAGAATATATAAAGGGAAGGAGTGTAAAGGGTGCAAGTTTTTGGAGCAATGTAGTAAATCCAAGGAAGGCAGAACAATACATATGAATAAAAATTTAGAAAAGTATAAAAAGAAAGCCAGGGAGAATTTACTATCGCCGTTGGGAAAAGAGCTAAGAAAAAAACGAAGTGTAGATGTAGAAACAGTATTTGGAGATATAAAACATAATCAAGGATTTAAGAGATTTTATTTAAGGGGCATTGAAAAAGTTAATGTAGAATTTGGATTAGTAGCCATATCACATAACATTAAAAAGCTGGGACTGATGGTCAATTGAATATATTGACTATTATTTATGGTAACTAATAAAAATTACTTTTTAGACAGCCCCGAAAGCAAATCACAACACATTCCAAATAAACTTTTATTTGTATTTCCTTGGTTACAATCCGCCAGAAGCGGACAGGTATGTCAAAGAATCCCGACAAAGTCGGGAGAAAGCAAATCACAACTGTAAAGATGAGTGGTTATAATTCTTTTACTTGGTTACAATATGTCAAAGAATCCCGACAAAGTCGGGAGAAAGCAAATCACAACACATTCCAAATAAACTTTTATTTGTATTTCCTTGGTTACAATCCGCCAGAGGCG
>NZ_BAAJAO010000056.1:0-2648 GCF_057554405.1 Rosettibacter sp. KY25
TGCTTGGAGAGTAAATTATATAAGTATACCATTGCATTGCAGAAGCCCATTAAAACAAAAACTCGCATTGTGCGAGTTTTTTGCGGGGCCGACGAGACTCGAACTCGCGACCTCCTGCGTGACAGGCAGGCGTTCTAACCAAGCTGAACTACGACCCCTTAAGAACTTTTATTAAATGCGCACAAAAATAGTAATTATAAATTATCCAAACAAGTTTAGTTTATAATTTTTCTGTCCCGAAACTTACTCCTACAGCACTCGCAGTTAATACAGCTTGATCGTTTGGCTTAACAAGTTTTTGTTTTGAAATTGCTTCGGAAATAGGAACACTTTTTATTTCATTGCCTTTGAGTGCAACCATTTTTCCAAATTGTTTTTTTATTGCGAGTTGAATTGCATAAGTTCCAAATTTAGTTGATAATATTCTATCAAATGGAGTTGGGCTTCCACCTCTTTGCAAATGACCAAGAACTGTGTAACGAGTTTCTAATCCAGTATCTTCACTAATTTTTTTTGCAACATATTCTCCAATTCCACCTAATTGAATTGGGTCTGTTCTTTTAACATCTTTAGCTTTTATAATCATGCCTTCACCTTTGGGTCGGGCTCCTTCTGCTACACATACAATGCTAAATCTTTTTCCCATCATGTTTCTTTCTAAAAGTTTATCATAAATTTTTTCCCATGTGAAAGGAAGTTCAGGAATTAATATTACATCGGCTCCGCCTGCAAGTCCACCATTAAGTGCAATCCAGCCTGCATATCTTCCCATTACTTCAATTACCATTACACGATGATGAGATGATGCAGTAGTGTGCAGTCTATCCAGAGCTTCGGAGACGACATATACTGCAGAATCGTGACCAAATGTTAAATCCGTTGCTCCTAAATCATTATCAATTGTTTTAGGAACACCAATAATATTCATTCCCATTTCAATTAATTGTTGCGAAATGTGCATTGTTCCATCACCGCCAATGGCAATTAATGCATCAAGATTCCATGCTTCGTAATTTTTTAATGCATCTTTAGAACGATTAGTAATTTTAATTTTACCTTCTATTTCTTCGGGCCAATGAAAAGGGTCGCCTTTATTCGACGATCCTAAAATTGTCCCACCTGTTGCAAGTATTCCCGATACATCTTTGTTATAAAGTTCTACTGCTCTTCCTTCAACTAAACCTTCGAAGCCGTCAAGTATTCCAAGTACTGTTAAACCATTGTCCAATGCTGGTTTTGTAACACCTCTTATAACTGCATTTAAGCCAGGACAATCACCTCCGCCAGTTAATATTCCAATTTTTTTTACTTTTGTTTTTGTTTTCATTTTCAATCTCACTTTTTTGTATTACAAAAATAATATTTCCATTACTCTAAAGTTAATTAACATTCAAGCAGCAACTAATGATTTTCAAATTACTTTTTTTAATGTTTTGAAATGTAGTTTTGCATACTTACTCAAATTTTCTTTTCCAATTTTACCTATTAAATCAATAGCAGATTCTTCTACTTTTTTAGATGAACCTTTTACTAAATTTATTCCTTTTTTTGATTGTGAATTAAACCATTCATTAAATTTATTTCTTGCAAGTATAGAAGCAGCTGCAACGCCAATATATTTTTCTGCCTTTGTGATTTGTAAAAATTCTACTGAAGAATAGTTTGTGTCAAAATAAATTTTCAATTTCTGATTACTGAATTTATCAGTAATAACTTTTTTGCATTTATTTTTTTTGAGAATGTTTTCGATAGCTTTTGAATGTGCCCAGCTTAATAATTTATTGAGATTTTTAAATTCATTATAAAGTTGATTATACTTTGATGGTGTGATGGTAACAATGCTGTAATTTTCACCAATAATTTTTAAGATATTTTTTGTCATGCATGATATTTGTTCATCTGATAAAACTTTGCTGTCTCTTACGCCAAGCTGTTTCAACTTTTTTTTTGTTTCATTATTAACATAGACTGCAGCAACTACAAGCGGACCAAAAAAATCACCTTTGCCGCTTTCATCAGTTCCAATATATTCATCTGGTTCTTTAATATCATTATCATCACTTGATAAGTTTAATTCCATTTGTTCGAAAATTAACTTCCGAATTTCTGAAAACTCCTTAGATGATACATCTCCCTGTAAAACTGTTTTTATTCCTTTCTTACCAAAGTATACCAGAACTTTAATTTTCTTGTTATTAACTTTTACAGTGAATTCATAGTTATAATTTTTTTGCTCGATGTTGGTAGTTATATAATTTTGGTCGGCAAGTTTTTCTTTTAGTTGGCAGATGTAATTGTAAGCTTTTGTTATAACATCCATAAATAAATTTGGCTGACAATTCAAAATTGTTTTGCAGAATGAAAAATAGTAAATAATAACTTATTTGCCATAGAAATAATTTATGGATATCAAAATAAAATTTAGTTCAAAGGAATTTATTAAATCAGGAATGAAGAATTAAAAAAAATTTTGTATTGTTGTAACCGCAATTTTAAAGTTCTTTAGAAATTGATTGACAGACTAATTGTCCGCCTCTGGCGGAAATGCGGCGGTCTTGAAAACTTACTCTTTTATAGATTTATTTACGGAGAGGTGGCAGAGTGGTTGCCTGTCCGCCTCTGGCGGAAATGCAGCGGTCTTGAAAACT
>NZ_BAAJAO010000057.1:0-2578 GCF_057554405.1 Rosettibacter sp. KY25
ATTCAGAATGACACAATGTTTTCTTATCATAAGTATTAATACTTTTCCGTCATTCTGATGGAGACCGTCAAAAAGGCGGGACGACCGAAGAATCTATTTATTTAATTGAGATTTTCAGAATGACTTTTGAATATTGTCTTTCTGAGGAGTCCGCCTTTGGCGGACGACCGAAGAATCTATTTATATGAAGTTCTTCGTCCGCCTTTGGCGGACTCAGAACGACATGAAAATTTTTATGTCGATTAAAAAATCTAAAAACAGAGAAAATCTTATTAATCTGTGTTTATCTGTGTTCAAAAATATTGAAACCGCAAAGTTCGCAAAGAAAACTTTGCGGCTTTGCGAGAAATTAAAAATAAATTAAGAGTGTTTTGCAATAACATTTATAGAGATTCTTCGTCCTCCTTTGGCGGACTCAGAATGACACGAAGTCTTTTATGTCAATGTTTTCGAGATTCTTCATCCGCCTTCTGGCGGGCTCAGATTGACACAATGTTTTCTTTTTTTATCCTAAGTATTAAACTTTTACGTCATTCTGAGGGAGTCCCGCCAAAAAAGCGGGACTACCGAAGAATCTAATTATTACTTCATAATTTTATATGAGGTTCTTCGTCCGCCTTTGGCGGACTCAGAACGACATGAAATTTTTTATGTCGATTAAAGAATCTGAAAACAGAGAAAATCTTATTAATCTGTGTTTATCTGTGTTCAAAAATATTGAAACCGCAAAGTTCGCAAAGAAAAACTTTGCGGCTTTGCGAGAAAATAAAACAAGTGAGATTGCTTCGTCCCGACTAAAACCTTCAGGACTCTCAATGACTACTTAAAGTAGATTGTCTTTACAAGGAACAAAGCAACTAAATAAACTCATAAGAATTAATGATGCATAAAGAAAAATTATAGATATAAGTAAAAAATATTGAAGACGAACGAAATGAGTAATACAATTTTTTGCTATTATAATAATCAAAAGATTTTTAGTTTTGCTTTCAACAAGGAATATTTTATGAATAATTATAAATCAAAATACTATTCCATAATTGAAAAATTAGTTGACTATTTGCAAGAATATTATAAGGACAATTTAATTTCCATCGTACTTTATGGCTCTGTTGGGAGAGATAGATTTACTCCAGAATCAGATATTGATATTATGATAATTTTAAACAAAGCTCCCAAAGGAAGATTTAACAGGTTTAATGAATATTACGAAAATGTCTATCTAAAATTAGAAGAAAAAATTAAGTCACTGTTGAAAGAAGGAATTAATATTCATATCTCACCATTAATTAAAACTAAAGAAGAAACAGAATATGGAAGCCCATTATTTATTGAAATGACAGAAGCTTGTAAAATACTTTTTGATAGAGATAATTACTTCAACTGCATACTTGATCGTTTGAGAGAAAAATTAAAAAAATATAAAAGTGAAAAAGTACCATTCAAAGGAGGATTCTACTGGAAATTAAAACCAGATTATAAAAAGGGGGATATTATTGAATTATGACCAACGACGATTTAAGCAGTAGTTATCTTATAAAAGCTGAGAAAAGATTAAAGATACTGGATATTTTGATGAAAGAAGAAGATTATTCAGATGTTGTTCGCGAAGCACAAGAAATTGTTGAATTAGCTCAAAAGTCTATTTTAAGAAAATTAGGAATAGACCCACCTAAATGGCATGATGTAAGTGATATTATACTGGCAAACTTAGAATTAATCCCTGATGAAATTCATCAAGACATTAAAAAAATTATAAACATTACAAAATGGCTGAGAGGAGAAAGAGAAATTTCATTCTATGGTGATATCGATTTTATACCTACTTCTGAATACGATATTGAAGATGCAAGAAAAGCAATTTCTTGCGCGGTTGAATGGGTAAGTATATGCAAAAAATTGTAAATGGTTCTAATTGTGTTCAAATCTTTGAAGAATTTTTTCTACATGGTCAGCTAACAAAGAAGTGTAACCAGTTTTCAATAAGTAACCCGCAATATTATAAGCAATAATTTTTTCAACAAAATCTTTTTCATTATGAGATGTAATAATAACAACAGGGATGTTGTTTTTTGCTTCATGAATTTGCTTAAGAAAATCAAATCCATTAATGCTAGGCATATCAATATCTAAAAAGACAAGATTTGGTTTAATCTTTTCAAGTAATTCCAATCCCTTTTTGCCGTCTTCAGCTTCGGTCACTTTTATCATAAATTTTCTTTCGATTAATCTCTTAAAGAGAGTCCGGAATTTATTATCATCATCTATCAGTAAAATGTTATTCATAATATATCCAGTAATTATCTTAGATTTTTCCCTTCGCATTTTATTATCGAAATTTTTAATAGAAACTTTATTTGATTAAATAAAAACTTACTTAATCTTTGTTGAATTACGGAATTAAGAATAAAAAGATGATAAGAATAAATTGTGCCTTTGCGCTTTCTTTGCGCTCTTTGCGGTTCAATTAATGAAACCGCAGAGCGCGCAAAGGATTTTTAGAGATTCTTCGTCCGCCTTTGGCGGACTCAGAATGACACGAAGTCTTTTATGTCAATGTTTTCGAGATTCTTCATCC
>NZ_BAAJAO010000058.1:0-2476 GCF_057554405.1 Rosettibacter sp. KY25
TGGTTTTCAAAAGATTATAGATGTGAAAAAGACAAATATTTTAATGAACAAAATTTTGTAATGTATAATTATGGATGTGTTTTGACAATGCTGTGGGAAAACAAGTAAGAGTAAAATGGAATAATGGACTTGGTGTATTGTAACACGAAACGCAGTTTCGTGAGTGGTATTTGATTAAATGAAATCAATTAATTTTATGCACGATTCTTCGAATCTTGTTACATATTAAAAACCCCGAAAGGGTTTTAATATTAATAGAAAAATGTTACAAAAGAACATCTACGAACCCTGAAGGGGTTCAATGATAATGTATAGAAGAGAAGCGCTTGTAATGATGGAAAAATTGAAAATTGGAATAATGCTTGCCCGCCTTAGGCGGGGAATAATGTGCTGGTGATTGTAAAACGAAACGAAGTTTCGTGAATGATATTTGAATAAATGAAATCAATTAATTTTATGCACGATTCTTCGAATCATGTTAGAGATTAAATCGTTACACGAAATGAAATTTAGTTCTTGAATTACAAAATTACAAATTGAAGGTTACAAGTTTAAGTTGATTATTATTGTAAACCACGAAGTGGTTTAATATGAATAGAAAAAATGTGAAGTACAAAAAATTATCAGAACCTTGAAGGGGTTCAATAATAGGCGAAGAGAATAGAAACGCTTGAAATGATGGAAAATTGGAATAATGCTTGCCCGCCTTAGGCGGGGAATAATGGGCTGGTGATTGTAACACAAAATGAAATTTCGTGAATTATTAATATCATTTAATTAATATAGTTATTTAATTGACTTTCCTTTGTAAAAGGATAATTATTTAATTATCTTTCCTTTATAAAAGGAAACCAATGAATGAAATGAAAGATATTATCAAATCAATTATAAAAGATTTCCATCAAAATGAATTACCAAATTTTAAAGAAAGAAATCTTATTATTCCTTTAAACAGCGGTAAAATAATATCTATTATTGGAAGCAGAAGAACTGGAAAAACTTATTATCTATATCAAATTATTTCAGAATTATTAAAAACAGTTGATAAAGAAAATATTCTTTACATTAATTTTGAAGATGAAAGACTTAACTTGAAATCTGAAGACTTACGCTTAATTATTGATGCATATTATGAACTGTACCCGGAGAATAAGGATACACTCTATATTTTTTTTGATGAGGTACAAATTATTCCTAATTGGGAAAAATTTGTAAGACGCTTATATGATTCAGTTACAAAGAATATTATAATTACTGGTTCTTCATCTAAACTATTAGGTAAAGAAATAGCATCCAGTTTAAGAGGCAGAGCAATTTGGTATGAGTTGTTTCCGCTTTCATTTTCTGAATATCTTCATTTTCTAAATATAGACTCAAGTGATATATACAGTTCAAGAAATAAAGCAAAAATAATTAAAGCATTTTCAAATTATTTATATAATGGAGGGTTTCCAGAAGTTGTTTTTTACGATTCTCAATTAAGATTAAAAACTTTACAAACTTATCTTGATATTATGATATATAGAGATATTATAGAAAAATATGATGTAAAAAATTCATTATCACTTAGATATTTTATCAGAAAATGCTTGGCAAACATTTCAAATACTATTTCTGTAAATAAATTGTTTAATGAGTTAAAATCTTTAGGCATTAAGATAAGCAAAGACACCATTTATGATTATATTAATTATGTAAATGATTGTTATCTTTTATTTATGGTTAGTATTTATTCAGAATCGATAAATGTACAACAGACAAATGAAAAGAAGCTATACTGCATAGATACAGGTTTAGTGAATAGTGTTTCGTTTAAGTTCTCACAAAATACTGGAAGGATGCTTGAAAATGTAGTTTTTATGCACTTAAGAAGTAAAGGCGAACAAGTTTATTATCACAAAAAGAAAGCAGAATGTGATTTTTTAGTCCATAAAGATGATAAAATATATGCAGCCTATCAAGTTACTGCAGAAATAAATAAATCTAATTGGGATAGAGAAATTAAAGGATTATTGGAAGCACTTGATATTTATCAATTGGATGAGGGTTACATTTTAACATTGGATCAATCAAACGATTATAAGGAAGAGGGAAAATCTATTAAAGTTCGTCCAGTATGGAAATGGATTTTGGGATTTGAGGATTGATAAAATTGTGCAATAAAGTATTTCTTCGGAACAAAGTTGAGAGTTACAAGTTGCAGGTTTCAGGATGGCAGCTTTCAATTTAAAAACCCCGAAAGGGGTTTAATGATAATGTGGAAAAACAGAAGCGCTTGGAATGATGGAAAATTCGAATAATGCTTGCCCGCCTTAGGCGAGGAATGATAGGCAAGTGCTTTGTAATACGAAATGAAATTTCGTGAATGATATTTGATTAAATGAAATCAATTAATTTTGTGCACGATTCTTCGAATCATGTTAGAGATTAAATCGTTACACGAAATGAAATTTAGTGCGTGCCTGAATTACAAAAT